>PWXP01000237.1 GCA_003561895.1 Planctomycetaceae bacterium
CCGCCTCGCGCTCCAGCCGGAACCACTTCAGGAAGTGCAGCGTCCCGTCCACGCAGAAGCCCAGCGCCACGCTGGCGGTCATCACCGTGCCGATGTCGACCGGCTCGCTCCGCCACCCCATGATACCAAATATCACCGCCACGGGGAACAAGTTCGGGAGCATGGCCAATCCGCCCACCGTCAAGCTTCGCGTGACCAGAACAAGCATGGCCCCGATGACCAGGAACGCTGTCAGAAAACTGGCAATCAGGTCGCGCAGCAGGGTGCGCTGCGCCTCGTCGACCAGCGACATGACCCCCGTGTAGGTGGCCCGAACGTCCATTGCGTCCGGCAGCTCGGCCAGCATCGGCTCGACGGCCTCTTCGAGGCGGTGAAGAAACAAGCCGTAGTCGATGTCGTCCAGGGCCGACACGCGAGCGCTGATCCGCCACGACTGCCGGTTTCCGTCCCGGTGAAGGTATTTCGCCGCTTCCAGCGACGGCATCGCCTGTTGCACGCGGCGGCGGAACACGGTGCGCTGCACGACGCGCCGGGGGATGGGCGGCAGGTACGTCGCGGGCGACAGCACGCCGTCGAGCCCTTCGATTTGCTCGACGGCCCGCGACGCCGCCCGGACCAGCTCGAGGCGCTCGAGTTCGTCCAGCGGGCAGTCCTCGCCGAAATGGAGCACGACTTCCACCGGCACCATCGGCCCGATGTTCGACTCGAACCATTCATAGTTCCGGACGATGCGGCTTTCTCTCACGAACAACCCGCGAATGTTCACCGAAACATGGAGGAAGCGCAGGCCCCAACCGGTCACCAGCATCAACGCCAGGCTCAGGCCGATCCACATGAGCGGCCGCCCGCAGATCAGCCGCGCGAGGACCCCGGGCCAGCCGCCGGAATGGCCGGAGGCGCGGCGCT
This sequence comes from Planctomycetaceae bacterium, assembly GCA_003561895.1. Taxonomy (GTDB): domain Bacteria; phylum Planctomycetota; class Planctomycetia; order Pirellulales; family Thermoguttaceae; genus PWXP01. Next base: position 907 of record PWXP01000237.1, read on the forward strand.
GCGGATGTATGACCCTTCGGGGAGCCGCTCCTAATTCCATCACGCCGGGCAGCACCAACAACAGCAGGATCACGGTGGAAAGCACCGCCGTGGCCGAGGTGACGGCGAACACGACAATCGGCTCCATCCGGCTGACGCTCAGCGACCCCAGGCCCACGGCGGTGGTTATGGCTGCCAGGAGGCAGGGCGCCCAGCCGGCCCTCAAGGCGCGGCCGGGGGCGCCCTCCGGCCCGTGCCGGCCGGCGGCCTCGTAATAGTAGTTCACCAGGTGCACGCCCCCCGAGACGGCCACGACGAACACCAAGGGCGAAAGCACGATGAGCACGGCGTTCATCTGCGCGCCGCCGTAGTGGACCAGGGCCAGGGCGAACATGCTGCCCACCGACGCCACGCCCACCACCGCGGCGGTCAATCGCGTGCAGCGCAGAAACAACCAGCAAAGCACCAGCGCAACGAGCATGGAGGGGAGCGTGTAGTAGCGCAGCGCCTCAATGCTTTCGAGGTCGATCACGTAGCCATCGACGGGGGGGCCAACCAGGTACATCGCGCGCCGATCCACTCCCACGACGGTTTCCGCCAGATCGAGCAGTTCCCCCAGCGCTTCCTCGCGATGATAGGCCGCGTAGAGCGTCGGCACCGCCACGAGGCAGCTCGTACGCCCGTCCGGCCCCACGAGGACCCCGCGCAGCCGATTCAGCGCCGCGGTTCGCGAAAGCTCGACCGGGGGGGCCGTCAGCGCCCGCAGCGCCGAGCGGCCGCTGAAGACCCGCGCGTACAGGCGTTCCTTCCCGGCCGCGGCCCGTGCCTCCTGCGCCGCCACCAGGGCGTTTTCCAATTCTTCCAGGCGCGGGTCGTCGACCGTGCAATCCTCCCAGGCCAGCACGATGACGTCGTTTCCCTCAAATTCGTTGAGGAAGGTTTGATAGAGACGCCGGTGGGGAAAGTCCTGCGGCACCCAGTCGGTCGGCGAGTTGTAGATGTTCTCGGTCGCCTCGTTCGCCCCCCGGATAATCAGGGGGAGGGCGACGGCCACCAGCAGAGCGGTCACGAGAAATCGGCGGATGTGGGCGGCTCGCTCCATGGATGCAATTTTTACCGTCGTCGTGACGGGGCGCCTGCGTTGGGGGAGAGGGAGCCGGGCTGCGAATCCGCCTTCTCCGCCAACCAGCGCACCACGGCCCGGAGGACCGCCGGCGTGCGCTCGTGAAGGAAGAAGTGGCCGCCGGGGAAAAGCCGCATGTCGAACGGCCCGGTGGTGTAGGCTCCCCAGCCGCCCAAGCCGGCCACCGAGACCTCGGCGTCGACATTCCCGGCCAAGGCCAGAATGCCGCACTTCAGCGGAGGCTGCGGCACACAGCGGTACGACTCCATTGCCATCATATCGGCCCGGAGGGCGGGAAGCAACAAGGCCCGCAATTCCGGGTCGTTGTCTACGGCATCGTCCATGCCGCCGTACCGCGCCTTCACGGCCGTCCAAAGGGCGTCGCCACCCAAGTGGGACATAGGTTCCTCCCCGCTGAGGGCACCGGGAGCGGAGGCGGCCGCGGCGAACAGCGCCACCGGCTCGATCCCGCGACGTCGCCGCAGCTCGCGGGCTACTTCGAACGCCACCAGTGCACCCAGGCTGTGCCCCAGCAGCGCCAGCGGCCGGTCCAGTAGGGGCTCTACCGCCGTGGCCGCCGATTCCGCCATGGCCGCCACCGTCTCCAGCGGGCGCTCGGCCACGCGATGCCCGTGGCCCGGCAGGCATACGCCCACCAGCTCCACGTGCTTGGGCAGGTGCGCCGCCCCCCGCATAAAGGGCGCGGGACGGCCGCCGGCATGGGGAAAGCAACACAACCGCACCTCGGCTGCGCCGCCCGGTCGCGAGGCAAACACGAGCGAGCGGTTCGGGTGGGCGGCGCTCATGGTTGCTCTCCGACGATCGGCCGGCCCCCCGCTTCCACGAAGCTCGACGGCCGGCGACGGGATGTTTCGTTCGCCGGCGCCGCCGATGCCCCGTTCCCATTGTGCTCGCCTTCCGACCGGCCTGGGTGCGTGGTGCGGGAGGGCTCCCATGGCCTGCGAATGGTCAGGGCGAGGAGCGCACACGCCGCGAACGCGATGAAGAACAAGGCCAGCGCCGCTTCATAGCTCCCCCGCCAGTCGTAGATGAGGCCGGCGGCCAGTGGCCCCAAGACCGCTCCCGGAGCGAACCCGCTGAGGACCATTCCCAGAATTCGTCCGAAATGGCGCATGCCGAAACAGCGCCCCACGACGACGGTCAACAACAGGCCGGTGCCGCCCAGGCCGAAGCCGTACAACACGGCGAACGCCGTCAGGGAAGGCCCCCAATGGGGCCCGATCAAGGCGACCACCGCCACCGAGGCCGCCGTTGCGGCTACCGTCGCCGCCAGCATCCGATTGGGGTTCCACCAGTCGCTGAGCCACCCGCACGCGATGCGCCCCACAATACTTACCCCCACCGCCAGGCCGAAGAAATTGGCCGCTCGCTGCGAGGCGATCCCTTGGCCGTCCGCCCACGCGATGAAATGCAAGCCCAAGCCGGCCGAGCCGAACACGAACAGCGCTCGAATCATGAACAACTGCCAAAAGGCCCCGGTGCGAAGCGCTTCGCGCAATGTCGAGCCGTCGGCATGCGGCTGCCGGCCGTCGTCTTTCGACAGCCGAGAGGTTTCACCGCGGAGTCGGTCCCCACCGGCGGCCCGGGCGGGAATGGTCCACGCAATGGCCGGCATCAGCACCAGCCACATCAGGCACGCTCCCACCTGGAATGCCGTTTGCCAGTTGAAGTGGACGACCAAAGCGTTGGCTGCCGGCGGCATAACCAGGCCGCCGAACCCGAGCCCCAACATGACGAGTCCCAAGGCCCGCCCCCGCATCCGGTGAAACTCCTGCGACACGATCGTCTGCACCGGCACCACGGTGCAGGCGGCGGTGCCCGCCCCGCTGATCGCCATCAGAAGCAGGAACACGGCAAGGTTGGGCACATAGGCCATCAACCAGTAGGTTCCGCCGGCGACCGCCGCCCCGGCCAGCATGGTCCATCGAGCCCCGTGGCGATCGACGCACATGCCCGCCAAAGGACCGCTGACCCCGAAGACCACCGCCCACAACGCCGCCGATCCCGAAATGGCCGCCCGCGACCATCCAAAACTATCGGCCAGAGGGACCACGAAGACCGAGAAGCTGAACAGGCCGACGCCTCCGGCAATCAGAAGCGCCACGAACCCGCCGAACACGACGTGCCATCGGTAAGGGTTGAGCGAATGCTCGAACGCGTGCGCCATGAATCTCCCTGCTTCAGTTGCCCGGCAAGGCGTGCTCGGCGGCCGCGCTGCCCGCGAAACCGTCCCGGTCGGCCTCGACGCCGGATTTGCCGTCGCCGGTGACCGGGGCGCCGTCCACCGCCCCGTCCCAGCCGGGGGCGATCCGCTCCGGGGAACTCTCCAGGAACGCCTTGGCCTCCTCGTCGCTGAGGCGTTCGACGTCGCTGAGCAGTGCCTCGACGTCCATCAAGTTCGCCTCCGCGTCTTCCTCCTCGGCGCGCTGCTCGGCCTCGGGGTCACCGATGCGGCGGGCAAGGTGTGCGGCCATCGCGGCCGGTGTGGGGTAGTTCCAGACCATCACCGGCGTCAGCCGCATCCGCAGATTCTCTTGGAGTTGCTGAATGAGTTCGACGGCGGCCAATGAATCGACCCCATACTCGGCAAAGGGGCGATTCGGCTCGACGCTCTCCTCCGGCGCCCCGCCCTGCCGGACCAGCCACTCCAGCAACGCCCCTTCGATCCGTCTTGCCAACCGCTCGATTTCCAAATCCGTCAGCCGCCGCGCGCCCGGCTCGAAGTTCCGCGGCAGAAGGGGGGGGAGTTTCCACTGGGGAACCGCGGCGTCCCGAGAAGCCGCCTCGCGTTGCTGTCCCTGCCCCTCGGCCGTCGCCACGGAGCCCTCCCCGGCCGGCTCGGCGTCCGGCGCCCCGTTGCGGCTCCACGTCGAAATGACCTTCAACTCGCCCGCCAAGTATCGTTCTCGGCACATGAACCGCTGCACCTTGCCGCTGGTCGTTCGGGGTAGACTTGCCCGGCGAATCAACACAATGGCCGATACGTCCACTTCGTGCTCGGCGGTCACTTCACGGCGGATGCTGCGGAAAACAGCGTCGGCGTCGGCCCTCGCGCGGCGGTCGACCTCGTGGACGACCACCAGCCCTTCCCGGTCCTCGAACGGCACCCCGAACGCCGCGCCTCCGCCGGGGGCCAGCGCCGGGTGGGCGCCGGCCGCCGTGCGTTCGATGTCGTGCGGGTAAAGATTGCGGCCCCGCACAATGAGCACGTCCTTCAAGCGACCGGCCACAAACAACTCCTCGCCCACGAAAAAGCCCAGGTCGCCGGTGCGCAAATAGCGTCCGCCGGCATCGCCGGCCAGTTGCGCGCCAAAGGTGGCCGCGTTCTCCGCTTCGCGGTTCCAATAGCCGCGGGAAACGTGCGGGCCTTTCACCCAAATCTCTCCCATCCGTTCCGGCGGCGCCGGGCGGCCGGTGGCCGGGTCGACGATCGCAATTTTCTGGTCGCGCAGGCTCGACCCGCAACCCACCAGACGCTGGCTGTCGGAAGGCGCCGCGCTGTCCGGCGGCGCCACGCGCCGTTCGGCCAACGCGCTGCGCGCGAACGTGCGGATGACCGGAACCGAGGGCGCACGGCCGCCGGTAACCAGCAGCGTCGCCTCGGCCAGGCCGTAGCAGCAGTAGAAGGCGCCGGCGCGAAAACCGCACGGGGCGAACGTCTCGGCAAACCGTTCCAGGGTCTCGGCAGAGATGGGCTCGGCGCCGCAAAAGGCCACCTTCCACCGGCTGAGGTCCAGCCCGTCAACGTCTTCCGCTGAGGCCCTCTGCGCGCAGAGTTCAAAGGCGAAGTTCGGCGCCCCACTGACCAAAGCCCCGTACTTGCTGATCGCCTCCAGCCAGCGGAGGGGCCGCTGCAAGAAGGCGGTGGGTGAGAAGACGACACTTTCGCCGCCGACGTACAGCGATTCCAGCATACCCCCGATCAGCCCCATGTCGTGGTAGGCGGGCAGCCACGACACGCCCGTGCCGGCCGACTCGCCCGGTGCGGGCACCGGCAAGCCGAACCCCCGGCGAATCGTCTCCAGGTTGTGGAGCAGGTTGTGATGCGAAATCATCACCCCCTTCGGCGCGCTGGTCGACCCCGACGTGTATTGCAGGAACACCAAGTCATTCCCCTCTAGGGAAGGGCACTTCCACTGCTCGGCCCCCTCGTCGCCGATCTCGTCCACCGCCAGCCACTCCAGCCCGGCCAATTCCGGGCAGACGCGCCGTTTTCGCAGGGCCGCAAGCGACTGCCGGGTGGTCAGGGCCAGGCGTGCCGTCGAATCGGTGGCAATGGCCGCCAGCCGGGACGCGGAGCGATTGGGTTTTGCGAACGTGGCGGGAACGGCCAGGACGCCCGCAAAAATGCACCCGAAAAAGGCGGTGATGAAATCCAGCCCCGGCGGGAAGATCAGAAGGGCCCGATCTCCCACCTCGCCCGCCTGGCGCAACTTCGCCGCGATTGCCCGGGCGCGCCGGGCCAACTCGGCGTACGTAATCGATTCCTCGGCTCCGTCCTCCCGGAGGAACCGGTACGCCGTCAGATTGGGTCGCTCCCGAGCCTGCCGCTCGAGCAAATGCATCATCGTCGGATCGGTCGTGGTGCCCGAAGTTGCCAGTAACATATTGAGTCGAAGCCTAATGGAACACGGAAAAAACGCTCTTGCCGAAACATCGACCGGAACCCACCTGCAGATACTTCGGTCAGCGAAAACCGGGCATCTGAAGGAACAACGTCCGGACCGCAGCCTTTTGGGCCAACGTTACTCACCTTAACCCTATAATCGGCACTTCGCGAAATGTCAAGCAGCCCCCCCGTATTCCGTGCCCCCCCGTATTCCGTGGAAGCAATGCCAACAGCGGCGACTTCCCTGGCCAATATGACCCCTAATGGGCCCACCAAAAGCCGTATACTTTGCGTCCGGTTTCGTGACTTTGGGAAGGAGCTTTCCCCGCCGGGCTTGCCCCGGCCGGGCGCGGGACGGTCACGGAGCCTTGGCGCACCGGCTCGTCGTCGATGCCGCGTTCCCGCTGAGCGGCCACGAAGGCCCCAGCCGAGGGCTGCCGTACGTGCTCAAGTCGATCCCCTGGGCCGCGCACGCCGGGTGCGACCACGTGGCCACCACCGACGGCCTGCACGCGCCGGAGGGCCTGTCCGACGCCCAGGCCATGGACCGGATGAAACGCAGCTACGAGCAAATCATCGACGTGGCCGAGGCCTACGGCGTGACCGTCACCATCGAAGTACACGGTTACTTCACCACGAATCCCGACATGGTCGAGCAGATGCTCGCCTTCGTCGATTCGCCCAAACTGCGGATGAACCTCGACACGGGCAACACGTTCATCGCCGGGCAGGACCCGGTGGCCTTCTGCCGCCGGTTCCTCGACAAGGTGAGCCACGTCCACATCAAGGACGTCAGCGCGTCGCTGGCCGAGTCGCTACGAGGGAAGGACACGGGCATCGCCATCAGCCACTGTGCCATCGGCGACGGCGTCAATGCCGACAACATCCGCCGTTGCCTGGAACTGCTCCGCGACCGGGGGTACAATGGCGTCTTGAGCATGGAGTGCGAAGGGCAAGGCGGGCCATTGATTGAACGCTCGCTGGCTTGGCTGCGCGCCACGATGGCTGAGTTGGGAATTGCGGAGGAATGAGTAGGGTGGGTGGTTCTGGCCGCGTAGCGGCCAGGTTCACCCACGCGCACGCCATTGACAAGGACCGACGTTCCCGCAAAGGGAGCGCTGGAAGGACGTGAACGGGGCTGTTTATGAGTACCTCGGAAATATTGGCAGAAATTCCGAAGCTTTCGCGAGAGGACCGGCGACGGCTTCTGGAGCGAATCCTTGAGTTGGAGGAAGAGGCTGCATCGGTCGAAGCGTTGCGCCGGACGGCCGATGAGGCATTCCTGATGCTCGATACCATGGAGGCCGAGGATGCCGCGCGCCAGTCCCGGTGAGGTGTGGATCGTTGACCTGGGGCTGGCTGCAAAGGTGCGTCCGTGCCTGATTCTCGGCGACTACCCCAGCGACGATGAGCTTGCGCTAATCGTTATCGTCCCCCATACAACGGCCGTGCGCAACAACCGATGGGAAATATCCCTCCCCAAGCCGTTTCTCAAAGCCGGTGTGTTTCATCTTCAGCAGATTCAGTCGGTCCCGATCGTCCGTCTTCAAAGGAGGTAGGAGATCTGACCGAACAAGAGCTTCGGCGCGTGCGCTCGAGGCTAAAGGAATTATTGCATCTCTAGACCAAGGAGACATCAAATGCAAGTTCGCAATAATCGCCGCGAAGCCCTATCGCGGCGCGACTTTGTTCTTGGCACGGCCGCTGCCGGCGCGGCGATGACGGGCCTTTCGCTCGCCCGCTCTGCCCATGTGGCCGGTAGCGAGGTCATTCGCGTGGACGTGATCGGCTGCGGCGCGAACGCCGCGGCGCCCGAGTTCAACGCAGCCGACGACGGCGGGTACGCGTTCGACACGGGCGTGCTCGAAGGCAGGCTGAACGCGGGCGGCAAGGCGCTGGGACTGACCGGCGTCGTCCACAAGCCGACCGGGCGCCCCCTGGCAGGCGGCTTGGGCCTGATGCACCCCTACCGTATCTTCAGCGGCAGCCGGCGCTTCGGCGACGGCGCCCGCGACTGGAAAATCACCTCGCGCCTGCTGGACGACGGCGGGGTCGAGGTCCGGTGGCAGCCGCCGTTCGACGTGCCGTTCGAGCTGAGCGCCGTGTATCGCTGGCACGACGCCACGACGCTCGACGTGCACGTGTGCGTGCGTGCGGTGGACGACCTGCCGGCGTTCGAGGTCTTCCTGGCGTCCTACTTCCACGCCGGGTTTGCCGATCCTTTCGTGTACGTTGACGATCCCGATGAGGGCCCGGCGCTGCTGCGTGGCGAACGAGCCATGGGCGAATGGCTGATGGCGCCCCGCGACGAGGCGGCCGTGGCGATGATCCGGGACGGGCGATGGCGCATTCAGCCCAGCCCGGTCGATTGGGCCATCCTGCCGCCCTTGGCCGGTTCCCTCGCCGTGCGGCGCGACCGGCAGTCCGACCTGGCCGCCGTGGTCATGGCGCCCGAGGCCGACTGCTTCGCCGTGTCGACGCCCTACGCGCGCGACGCGGGGCACCGTTCCCTGTACCTGTCGCTTCTCGGGCGCGACGTCGCCGCCGGCGGCCGAGCCGAAGCCCGCGCCCGGCTGACGATCGGTGCCGGCTTATCTGACGCCGATATTACCGATCATTATCGCCGCTATACGCAATGACTCGCGAATTGACGTTTCCGCATGTACGTGTTGGAGTTCACGCTTTAGCGTGCTGGGGGACCAGACAACCTCTGGGTCAACACGCTAAAGCGTGCACTCCAACACGTGCAGGATTGCCGTTTTTGTCCAGCAGCCTTCCATAAATCAAGGAGATACCAGATGCATGCACCTACCTTTGTTCGTCAACCCATGTCGCGACGCAACTTCGTATTGGGCACCGCTGCGGCGGGCGCGGCGACAGGCCTGTCCCTGGCGCGGTCGGCCCACGCGGCCGGCAGCGATGTCATTCGCGTCGGCGTGATCGGCTGCGGCGGGCGGGGCACCGGCGCGGCGGCGCAGGCCATGCAGGCCGACCCCGGCGTGCGCGTGGTGGCCATGGGCGACCTATTTGCCAGCCGCGTGGAGACCCGCCGCCGGGCCCTCCAGGGGCGGCGGCCCAAGCAGATGGCCGTCGACGACGACCACTGTTTCGTCGGGCTCGACGCTTACAAGAAGGTCATCGAGGCGTCCGACGTCGTGCTTATCGCCAACGCGGCGAAGTTCCACCCGGTGCAAATGGCCGCCGCCATCGAGGCCGGCCGGCACGTGTTCGTCGAGAAGCCGCACGCGATCGACCCGGCCGGCATCCGCTTGGCCGCCAAGGCCTGCGCGTCGGCCAAGGAGAAGAAGCTCGGCGTCCTCTCCGGCCTGCACAGCCGCTTCCAGGCCAACATCCGCGAGACCGTCGGGCGCATCCACGACGGGCACATCGGCGACATCGTGGCCATCGAGGAAAACTTCCTCCGCGGGCCGTACGGCAATACGGTTCGCCCGGAAGGCCTGCGCGAACTCGAAATCCAGTACGGCAACCAGTATCGCTTCTCCTGGCTATGCGGCGACGACGTCACCCAATCGCTGGTGCACAATCTCGACCGCGCCACCTGGGCCCTCGGGGAATCGCCTCCGGTGCGTTGCCACGGCCTCGGCGGCCGCTCCGGGGCGCAGAACCTGCTGGGCGACGTGTTCGACCATCACTCGGTGGTCTACCACTATGCCAACGGCGTGCGGCTGTACGCCCACTGCCGCACGGCACTGAACTGCTACGGCGAGTACTCCAGTATCGTGCTGGGCAGCAAGGGCATCGCGTTTCCGATGGCTGGGCGGATTACCGGCGAGAACGCATGGAATTATCAGGGGCCGAACCCGAATCCGCACCAGCAGGAGCAGACCGAATTCTTCGCGTCGCTCCGCGCCGGCGAGCCGCTCCACTGCGGCGACTACATGACCCGCAGCACCATGGCGGCCATCATGGGCCAGCTTTCCTGCTACGGCGGCCAGCAAATCACATGGGAGGCGGCCAGCAACTCGGACTACTTCCTGCCGCCGGCCGCCGAGGCCTGCACGTGGGACATGGACCCGCCCACCGAACCCGATGAAGACGGCGTGTACCCCGTGTGCGCCGTGCCTGGGTTCACGAAGAACGTATAACGGCCGCGTGTCGTTGACGCGCGCCGTTGGAGTTCACGCTTCAGCGTGCGCCGAGAGTCACGCTGCTTCCATTTCGCACGCTGAAGCGTGAACTCCAACGGTGCATGGGGCGCAAGATGAAGCAGTCGTTCGAGCCACGTGGATGGGCAAGGCTGTTGGCGCCGACCGCCCTGGTGGCAGTTGTGCACCCGTCTGCGAACGGCAAGACGGGAGCATCGGGGGTGGGGGATATGCGTGATGGCGCTCCTTGCCCACCCTGCTCCTTGCCCACCCTGCTCCTTGCCCACCCTGCTCCTTGCCCACCCCCTGGCGAACCCTAAGGCAACTGCGTACACTTGGGGTGTGGAAACCAGCCTCACCCGTACGAGGAGATGTCAATGGCCCGAAAAACGTGGACGCTCGCAAACCAGCAGCAGGACATCTACGTCGACCAAATCGTGATCGAGCCGGAGAATGTCGGCGGCCCGGCCACCGGCTACTCGGTCACCAAGCGGGTGCTCCATGGGGGCGCGCGGCGGGGGGTCGAGATCGTCGAGGTCAACAACGGCCGGCTCCGCTTCGTCATCGTCCCCACCCGGGGCATGGGGATATGGCGGGCGTCGCTGGGCCGCCTCCAACTCGGCTGGAAATCGCCCGTGGGCGGGCCGGTGCATCCCAGCCTGGTCCGGATGAACGACCCCAGTGGAATCGGGTGGCTGGACGGGTTCGATGAGCTGCTGGTCCGTTGCGGGCTGGAAAGCAACGGGGCGCCGGAGTTCGACGAGCATGGCACGCTGGTTTATGGGCTGCACGGCAAGATCGCCAATATCCCGGCGCATCGCCTCGAGGTGAGCATCGACGGCGACGCGGGCGAGATTTCCGTGCACGGCGTAGTCGACGAGGCCCGCCTGTTCGGCAACAACCTGCGTCTGGAATCGACCATTTCCACCCGCGTGAACGAGCCCAGCCTGACCGTCACCGACGTGGTGCGCAACATATCGGCCGAGGCGAACGACCTGGAACTGCTCTACCACGTGAACTTCGGGGTGCCGTTGCTCGATCCCGGGTCGAAGGTCGTGTTGCCGGTCCGCAAGCTGGCCCCGCGCGACGTGGTAGCCAGAGGGGACGTGGCGGAATGGGACACGTACGGCCCTCCGACCCCCGGGTTGGCCGAGGTGGCGCACTTCTTCGAGCTTTGCGCCGACGGCGCGGGAAACACCGAGGCCGTGCTGCACAACGAAGCCGGCAACCAAGGCGTCGCGCTGCGCCACAATACGCGGCAGTTGCCCTGCTTCGTGCTGTGGAAGAACTCGCAGGCCGAGTCGGACGGGTACGTGACCGGCCTGGAGCCGGCCATTAATTTCCCGAACAAGAAATCATTCGAGAAGCAGCACGGCCGGGTCGTCGAGCTGAAGCCGGGCGAGGAGCGCACGTTCGAGTTGACCCTCGAGGCGCTGCCCGACGAGGCCGCCGTTGCGGCCGCCGCCGCGCGGGTGGGCAGGCTACAAGAGGATACCACGCCGCAGATCCGTAATCGGCCCGATCCGCATTGGAGCGCCGGGTAGGCCCGATGGAAACCGACGGCTGCAACGCCCTGCCTGCGCGATACCTCGACCGCGTCGACCCGCGCGCCCGGGTGCTGCTTGCGATCGGGGTGGTCGGGGTGGTGGCCGTGGCTGGCCGGTTCCTTACGCTGGGCGCCGCCCTGGCGGGGGCTCTGGTGTGTGCGGCCGTTTCGGGCAATCCGTGGCGGCTTCTGCGGCGGCGGCTGGCGGCGCTGAACGCCGTTCTGCTATTGGTTGCCGTCGTCCTTCCGCTGACGACGGAAGGAACGCCGGTTTTCCATGCCGGCGCGCGGCCCTACACCCGCGAAGGACTGCTCACCGCCGCGGCCGTGGTGCTCAAAGGCAACGCTATTGTGCTGGCTTCCATCGGGCTGCTGGGCACCTTGCCGGCGGCCACGCTGGGGCACGTGCTCAGCCATTTCTACGTTCCGGATAAGCTGGTTCAGCTTACCGTGTTCACCGTCCGGTATCTCGACGTGTTCCGTCGCGAGTACACGCGGCTCCGCGCGGCCATGCGGGTGCGCGGCTTCCGGCCGGGGGTGAACCGGCACACCTACCGGAGCTTCGGCTACCTGGCCGGTATGCTGTTGGTGCGGAGCCTCGACCGGTCGGAACGCATCGCGGCGGCCATGAAGTGCCGCGGGTTCCGCGGGCGATACTACCTGCTCGACCACTTCGCGTTCTCGCCGGCACGCGACGTCCCGTTCGCCGTCGCCGCCGCGCTGGCCGTCCTTGCACTCGCCTGGTTGGAGTGGGCATGAGCGAGCCGCTGCTGGAACTTCGCAACGTGACGTTCTGCTACGGGCTCGACCGCCCTGTGCTGCGCGGGTGCAACCTGCGAATCGCCGGAGGCGACCGCCTTGCCTTGGCCGGCGCCAATGGGAGCGGCAAGACCACGCTGTTGCACCTGACGGTCGGGCTGCTGCGCCCGGCGTCGGGCGAAATCGTCGCCTTCGGCAGGCCCCGCCGCCGCGAGGCCGACTTCCACGAGGTGCGCCGTCGCGCGGGGCTGCTGTTCCAGGACACCGACGATCAGCTCTTTTGCGCCACCGTGGCCGAGGACGTGGCCTTCGGACCGCTCAACCTGGGCAAGCCCCGCGCCGAAGCGCGGCGGATCGTGGCCGAGACGCTCGGCTGCGTGGGCCTGCCCGGCTTCGAGCGCCGCATCACCTACCACCTTTCCGGCGGCGAGCGGCGGCTGGTGGCCCTGGCCTCCGTGCTGGCCATGCAGCCCGACGCACTGCTGCTCGACGAGCCCACCGCGGGGCTCGACGAAGCCTCGACCGCCCGGTTGACCGAGGTGCTCCGAGGCCTCCCGCAGGCCATGCTCGTGGTATCGCACGATCGGAAGTTTCGCGAGGCCGTGACCGTGCAGACCCTCTTGCTGTGCGAGGGGCGCATCGACGCCGGCCCATCATAGGCCCGCCGCAACCGGAGCGATGCCCGGCGGAACGCTCTCGCCCGGATTATTCACGATAGGTAGGGTGGGGCGAGCGTAACCGTTCACGGGGCGGCGCGGGCTGTTTTCTCCGCTCGATGCGAAGGGGACAGTCCCATTTTCGCGGCGGAGACGGTGGATCATTGGGCAAAAACGCCCTTTGTGCCGCGAAAATTGGGACAGTCCCCCTGTGAACGGTTACGGGCGAACAAGCCGCTTCTCGGCTGGATCATCGCCTCGTGTTCCTCCCCACGGGAGGTCAGTGCATCTCGGTGGCCGTGCTGCCGATGCCGCCGCGGAAGAAGCTGAACTGCACGTTCGGGTGATCGGCCAGCTTGCGGTACTCGCCCGGGGGCGGCGGCGCGTCCTGGTACTGCCCCGTACGCCGGGGCGGATCGTTGAACGCCCAGTGCTTCACCTCCCCCTGGCCACCCTGCATGGCCAGGCAGCGCACCGCGTCGAAACTGCGGGTGAACCCCGGAAGGCCGTCGGTCGGAAACCGGAGGTGCTCGTCGGGCATGCGGATAATCCCACCAGTCGTGTGCAACCTTGCTGATCGCGCGCGTCATAACTCGTTCTCCTCGTTGAGGGTGACGGGGTTCGACGCCCATGTCGAACTCATGTTTTCATGTATTCGCGCCCTGTTGGAGTTCACGCTTTAGCGTGCGGGTTAAGGTATATGTGATTACGGGCACGCTGAAGCGTGAACTCCAACGCTGGGCACGCTGAAGCGTGAACTCCAACGCTGGGCACGCTGAAGCGTGAACTCCAACGCTGGGCACGCTGAAGCGTGAACTCCAACGCTGGGCA
>PWXP01000417.1 GCA_003561895.1 Planctomycetaceae bacterium
CGGTCTTCGGCTGCCGCGCGGCCAGCGGGTTGGCGTCGGGGAAGAGGGTCGGTTGCATCGGTTGGCAGGCGGTCGGGGGCGGAAGTGCGAAAGGTTTTGCCGCTTTATACTGCGCGTGCCGGTCCGGTTCAAGCGGGCCGGCCGGCGTTGTTGACGTCGCAGCGGTCATGGGGGACAATAGGGAGCGATGGCCACGGTAGCTGACGGACCACCGCTCCGGGCCGGGCAAGCCGGCCGGGGGCGGAATTTCTTACCACAGAAAGGGCTTTCCCATGTTCCGGAATACGTTGTTCCTGCTGCTCACCGCGGGCGTTGGTGCCACCGCCGCGGGCCAGGTGGTTTGGCTGGAGGCCGAGGGGTTCGAGTCGGTCGGCGGGTGGCAGCGCGATACGCAGCACGTCGATACGATGGGCTCGGGGTACCTGCTGGCCACCGGGCTGGGCACGCCGGTCGACGACGCGGTCACCCGGGCCGATATTCCCGCGGCGGGCACGTACCGGCTTTGGGTCCGCTGCCGCGATTGGCTGCCCAGCCATAGCCCGGGCCGGTTTCGCGTGCTCGTGGGCGGAAAGGCTTCGGGCGAGTTGGGCCGCGCGGCCGACGACGCCTGGCGATGGCAGGCGGCCGGCGAGTTCGAGTTGGCCGAAGGGCCGGTCGAGGTCCGCATTCGCGACCTGACCGGCTGGTGGGGCCGCGTGGACGCCGTGGTGCTGGCCGCCGGCGACTTCCGCCCGGCCGACGAGCAGGACGCCCTGGCCGCCCAGCGGGTGCGGTACGGCGGCGTGTCGGCCGAGGTGGCCGACGCCGGCCGGTTCGACGTGGTCGTGGTGGGCGCGGGCCCCGCCGGCCTGGGCGCGGCCGTGGCCGCCGCGCGCCACGGGGCGAGCGTCGCGCTCGTGCAGGACCGGCCCGTGGTGGGCGGCAACAGCTCGTCGGAAATCGGCGTTCCGCCGATGGGCTACCTGGGCAACCCGCCCGACCGCGTGAACGTGACCGGCCTGGTCGAGGAGTTCTACCCGCCGCAAGGTCGGCCACGCTCGAATTCACACACCTACGCCGATTCCGAGCACATGGAGGCGGTCGTCCGCGCCGAGCCGAACATCGCGCTGTTTCTCAACACGCGGGCGACGGGCGTGCGGATGAAGGAAGGGGCGGCGGATAGTGCACGCGAAGGAGACAGTCCCCGTGGCCAAATCGACGCCGTGCTGGCCATCGACGTGCGGACCGGCGGGCGCATGGCGTTCCGCGCGCCCGTGTTCATCGACGCGACCGGCCACGCATGGATCGGCTACTACGCCGGCGCCGAGTACCGCATGGGCGCCGAGGCCCGCGACGAGTTCCACGAAACCCTCGCCCCGGCCGAGGCCACGCCGCGCACCCAGGGCAACACGCTGTACAACGCGGTCATCGCCACGCGCGACGAGCCGGTGGCGTTCGAGTGCCCCGAGTGGGCGCACCCATGGCGCCGCGACAGCGACTTCCAACCGCGGGGCGACCACCGGCGGCTCACCGAGGTCAAACGGCCGGAGAACTTCGACCGGCCCTCGCGCGGCAAGGGACGCAACCCGGGCGACGATCCCGACGGGACCATCGTCCGCCGCTGGTGGGTCGAGTACGGCGGCATGCACGATACGGTGGCCGACGCCGAGTACATTCGCGACGAGCTGTTCCGCATCAACCTCGGGCTGTGGAACTACGCGAAAAACCACAACCCGGCCACGAAAGAGCGCAACGCCAACCGGGAACTCGTGTGGCTGAACTACGTGCCCGGCGTGCGCGAAAGCCGCCGGCTGATGGGCCCCTACGTGATGAGCCAGGTCGACTACGACACGCGGAAGGTGCACCACGACACGATCGCTTTCACCGACTGGGGCCCCGACGTGCATCATCCCGAGGGCTTCTGGGTGGCGGGCAACGACGCCATTCACGTGTACGGGGGCCGCCGGACCAGCATCCCGTATCGCACGCTGTACTCGCGCAACATCGGCAACCTGATGATGGCCGGCCGGAACCACTCGGCCACGCAACTGGCGATGGGCGGCACCCGCGTGACGCGGCCCTGCATGGCGATGGGCCAGGCGGCGGGCACGGCGGCGGCCATTGCCGCGGCCAACGAAACCACGCCCGCCGGCGTATACGAACGCCACCTGGCCGACTTGCAGCAGGCGTTGCTCAAAGACGGTTGCTACCTGCTGGACGTGAAGAACGACGACCCGCGCGACCTGGCCCTCGCCGCCGCAATTTCCGCCCCGTCGGCCGCCGACGCAATGCCGCCCGAAAAAGTAACGAACGGCTGGAATCGGATTGTGGGCGACGACCGCAACGCGTGGCTCGCGGCGGGCAAGGCCCCGCACTGGATTGCGTTGGAGTTCGACCGGCCGCAGGTGGTGAACGTGGCGCACGTGACCTTCGAGCGCCAAGCAGTGCCGGTGCGCATCGAGGCCCGGCAGGGCGACGGCTGGCGGCAGGTGGCGGCGATCCGGCGCCCGGACCAGCGGCGGTACGTCGTGCCGCTGGAGCCGGTCGAAACGCGGCAGGTGCGCCTGGTGCTGGCCCGGCCCGCGGCCGTGTGCGAAGTGCGCCTGTACCACGAGCCCGACGCGACCGTCGAGGCCATCCGCCACCGGCGGGAACTGGCCCTGGCGGCGGCCGAGCAGGAGCGTCCCGACGTGCCGGGCATCTTCCTCGACGACCTCGATGCGGTCGAGACCGGCTTCTGGACCGAATCGACCCACTACCGCAGGTACCTCGGCCGCGGCTACCTGCACGACAACAACGAGCACAAGGGCGAGGCCGCGCTCGAGTTCTTTCCCGGCGCCGAGGGCCGATTCGAGGTCCGCCTGGCCTACGTGGCGGGGCAGAATCGGGCGACCAACGTGCCGGTGACCGTGACCCACGCGGGCGGCCAGTCGACGGTCCGTGTCGACCAGCGGCCCGACCCGCCCATCGGCGGCCATTTTGTTTCCTTGGGCACGTTCCTGCTCGACGAGAACTCGACCATCCGAGTGGACAACGCCGGCACCGACGGCTACGTGATCGTCGATGGCTTGCACCTGCTGCCCGCCGACTGACCAAGACGGGTCACTCCTCCGGCCGGTGGCGCTCGAGGAACTCGATGTAGCGCGGGGCGGCGGGGTCGTCGGGAAGCGAGTCGGCCAGGGTGGAGTACACCTGGTGGAGCGCGGCCCAGGTTTCCGACCGGACGTGTTGGTAGCCCCGGAACGGCCCGCGGCGAAGCTCGGCGGCCAGCAGGTTCATGGCCAGCGTGTTCAGCGGGTCGAACCCGATGCGGAACGCCAGGGCGTGCGCCTGCCGGTCGCCGAGTTCGGGCCGCATGACGGAATCGGAGCCGGCACTGTGCGCGGCGCCGAAGAAGTGGCCCAACTCGTGCACCAGTATTTCGAGCCGCTCGGCGGCGGTAACGTGCTGCGACCATTCGCGGATGAGGATCCACGGGTGGAGCGGGCCGCGCGTCCCGCCCAACGGCACGCGCCGCGGCGGAATGTGGTACTGGCTGGTGAAGCCGATGGCCAGCCTTGCCGGGGCGGGATCGACCTTGCGTTCGACGCTGTTGCCGGGGTTGATGGCGGCGTCGGTTTGAATGAAGCCCTGCGGCCGGAGCCGGATTGACTGCCGTGGGTGGTCCTGCCCGACGACACCCCGGCCACCTATGTGGGCAGCGATGTCTGCCGCGAGTGCCACGAGGAGCAGTATCAGCAGTGGCTGGGCTCCGACCACCACATGGCCATGGGAGGTCCAACCGGCCGCGCGCCAGCGGGGCGCGCCGTCGAGGTCGAACGCAGACACCACCAACAGTAAGCGTTCACGGGGTGCATACCGGGAGCGAGGAGCCGCCGAAACTAGGACGAATGAGAACTGAGAGGGTGCCGTCAGGAGTCTGACGGCAGCAACGAGGGCGGGGGAAGACCCGAGAAA
>PWXP01000140.1 GCA_003561895.1 Planctomycetaceae bacterium
CGGCACAACGGCGTGTGACGAGTACTTTGGTGACGGCACAACGGCGTGTGCCTACTACATTGGCGCGGTCTGCACCCCGAAATGGAAGGGCCAATTCTTGGCTTCTCGGCATATTTCCCGAATCGTCATAACCGGAAAACCCATCAATGACTCAGACGAAAACCGCGCCGGCCAGCGTACAGCAGCCCCTGGGCGAGTTCGCGCTGACGGCGGAAACCCTATACGACAAGTGCGTGGCCCTGGCCCGCAACCTCTGGTGGAGTTGGCACCCGGAGGTCATCAATCTTTTCCGCGATCTGGACCCCATCCGGTGGCGGCAGTTGGACCACAACCCGATCGCCCTGCTGCGCGAGTTCACGCCGGAGCGGCTGGAGATGCGGGCAGCGGAACTGGTGCTGTACAGCCGCATCAACTACGCGTTCCGCCGGTTGAAGGAGTACCTGACGGAGACACCCGTCTGGGGGAAGACCCACGCCGGCGTGCTCGGATCGAAGCCGGTGGCGTACTTTTCGCTGGAGTTTGGGGTGCACGAGTCGCTGCCGATCTACTCCGGCGGGTTGGGGGTTCTGGCGGGCGATCATATCAAGAGCGCGTCGGCGCTGGGGGTGCCGCTGGTGGCCATCGGCCTGTTCTACGACCAGGGCTATTTCAAGCAGCACCTCGACGAGAAGGGTTGGCAGCAGGAGGAGTACCTCAATACGAAGGTGGAAAACCTGCCGATGGAGCCGGCCCGGGGCAAAGATGGAAAACCCATTACCGTGACCATCGACACCCGCACCGGCAAGCTGCTGGCGAAGGTGTGGCTGATGCGCGTGGGGCGGGGGAACTTGTACCTGCTCGACTGCGACGTGCCGGGCAACAGCCCCGAGGACCGCGAGCTGACCAGCCGCCTGTACGGCGGCGACAACCGGACGCGCATCCGCCAGGAACTGGTGTGCGGGGTGGGGGGCATGCGGGCGCTGCGGGCGCTGGGCATCATGCCGGGCGTCTATCACCTGAACGAAGGCCACAACGCCTTCGCCACCCTGGAAGCCATTCGCGAGTGCATGTCCGACGACGGCATGGCGTTCGATGACGCCCTGCGCGAGGTGGCCCAACACACCGTCTTCACCACGCACACGCCCGTCCCCGCCGGCCACGACCGCTTCGACGGCGTGCTGATTGAAGAGCACCTCGGGCCGCTGCGCGACGCCCTGGGCATCTCCTTCGAGCAACTCATGGGGCTCGGCCGGGTCGAGCCGCAGAACGAGCACGAAACCTTTTGCATGACCGTGCTCGGGCTGAAGCTCTCGCGCAAGGCCAACGCGGTGAGCAATCTGCACGGGCACGTCAGCCGCCGCATGTGGGCGCACCTGTGGCCTTGGCGCGTCGAGGAGGAGGGGCCCATCGGGCATATTACCAACGGCGTCCACCTGCAAAGCTGGCTGTCCTGGCAGATGCAGCAGCTTTACGACCGGAACTTCCCGGTCGGGTGGATGGGCCGCATCGGCGAGCCCGAGCCGTGGCAGAACATCCACGACGTCGATCCCGGCGAACTGTGGGAAACGCACTACGCGCTGAAGAACCTGCTGCTGGCCTTCGTGCGGCGGCGAGTCAGCCGGCAGTGCCGCCGGCGGGGCGAGTCGGACGACGTGGTCGAGGCCGGGCGGAACATCCTCGATCCCGACGTGCTCACCCTGGGCTTCGGGCGCCGGTTCGCCACGTACAAGCGGGCGGCCCTGATCCTCTCCGACCTCGACTGGCTCGACAAGGTGGTGAACGATCCGAAACGCCCCGTGCAAATCATCTTTGCCGGCAAGGCGCATCCGGCCGATGAGCCCGGAAAAAAGATGATCCAGCACATCGCCAATCTGCGGCACGATCCGCGGTTCGCGCACCGCATCGCCTTCATCGAGGATTACGACATCAACGTGTGCCGGCACCTGATTCAGGGCGTCGACGTGTGGCTGAACAGCCCGCGCCGGCCCCAGGAAGCCTCCGGCACGAGCGGGCAGAAGGCCGTGCTCAACGGGGTGCTGAACCTCTCGGTGCTCGACGGGTGGTGGGCCGAGGCGTACGACGGCGCGAACGGCTTCGCCATCGGCAAGGGCACGCACCACGTCGACAGCGCGGTCACCGACCGCCGCGACGCCGACGCGCTGAAGCGGGCTGTCACCGCCGAGGTGGTGCCGCTGTTTTACGACCGCGACATCGACGGGCTGCCGCGGCACTGGATCAAGCGGATGATGAACTCGATCAGCTCGCTGGCCTGGCGCTTCAGCGCCCACCGCATGGTGGCCGATTACGTCCACCACACGTACCTGCCGGCCGCCGGCGGCGTAAGCTCCGACATCTCTGCCCGGTAACCCTGCGCGTCAAACGAACGGTGTTATGCCCGGCATGGCCACGGGGTACCGGCCTTCTTCGTCGGGCAGGACCGGCGGATCGGCGTCCCAGGCGTAGCTTTCCGGCGCGAGCAATTGTTCCGAGCTGAGGGCCTGGTCCCACGTAATGGCCTGCCCGGTGTAGTCGACCATGCGGCCGAGGACGCCCAGCATGGTGCTCACCGCCATGAAGTGGCCGTCGTTGATCGGTTCGCCGCTACGGATGGCCTTGAACAGGGCCACGTGCTGGAGTTCGTACATGTTGCCGCCGGGCCCGTCGTACCGCCAGTCGGTCTCGCCGGTGATGCGGTGGCCGAGGATGTCGGCCCGCCCCTTCGTGCCGATGAACAGGTCGGAAACGTCGCTGTACGCGCCGGCCTGTTGGCGGCAGTAGGCGTACATTCGGGCGCCGTTGTCGTACTCGTACACGACGGCGTGGTGGTCGTAGATGTTCCCCCATTTGGGCATCTCGGTGCGGACCTGCCGGCCGCCCAATCCCCACGCGCGCACGGGCGGCCGGTCGCCCATCGCCCAGGACCCCTTGTCGAGGCTGTGCACGTGCTGCTCGGTGTTGAAGTCGCCGGAGAGCCAGTCGAAGTAGTACCAGTTGCGCATCTGGTACGTCATTTCGGTGTCGTCCGGCTGGCGTCCGCGGTGCCACAGGGTGCCGGTCAGGTAGGTTTCCTGCATGCACAGCACGTCGCCGATGGCCCCGTCGAGCACCTGCTGCATGGTGGCCTGGACGGCGGGGTGGTAGCGCCAGCAGAAGCCCGAGACGATGTTCAGCCCCTTCTGCTCCGCCGCTTCGGCGCTGGCCATGATGCTGCGCACGCCGGGGGCGTCGACGGCCATGGGCTTTTCGCAGAAGACGTGCTTGCCGGCGTCGACGCAGGCCTTCAGGTGCTGCGGCCGGAAGTGCGGCGTCGTGGCCAGCAGGACCACGTCCACACCGCTGTCGAGGACCTTCTGATAGCCGTCGAAGCCGGCGAAGCAGCGGTCGTCGGGCACGTCGCCCCGGTCGGGCTCCCGCTTCTGCAATGCCGCGCGGGCACTGTGCACGCGGCCCTCGAAGGCGTCGGCCAGGGCGGTGATTTTGGTGTTCGGATCGGCGCTGAGGGCGTTGACCGCGGCGCCGGTGCCGCGGCCGCCGCACCCGACGAGGCCCACCTTCAGCGTATCGTCGCCGGCCGCGTGCGCACTCCGCGCAAGCGGCAGGCTGCCGGCCGCCGCCGCGAGGGCGCCGGCCTTCAGGAAGGTGCGTCGAGAGGTGTGGTTGGAACCGTGAGGGCTAGAATCGTGGGGCATCATGGAACTCCAAAGCGGGGGGTCATTCGGGCATGGCAATCGCAAAACCGGCCGGAAAGCGGGCCTCCAGCCGTAGCACAATATAACCGCAGCCCCCTCGCTTTGCAACATGCCGCAGCCGGCTTGGCTAACGCGGACTATTCATGACGATGGAGCGTGGTGGCAAGCAAGCCAAGACTCTGGTGGGACTTCGGTCGCTCGTCCGGGCGCGCTTCCGGCGTACAGCGCGCAAACCAGCCGAGCGTGGCTTGCGCAGTCC
>PWXP01000516.1 GCA_003561895.1 Planctomycetaceae bacterium
CTGTTGCTCCCGTGTACAACAGGCCGTCCTTATCGCTGCGCAAGACATAAACGTAGAACATGCGCAATCTCTAACGGGGTACCACTTGACCAGGACCACCGGCGCGTTCACGTTCTCGTCGGGGTGCCGTCGCAAAGGAAAGCCAAAAATCCAAAAAATAACGCGCGCGCCGAGCAAGCTCGGCGACAGGCTGTTGTCAAGTCCCCGGTTGTTGTCAAGGCCAAGGTAGTCGGCACTCGCCGTGTGCCAAAGTACGAAAACGGCACACGGCGTGCGCCTTCTACAATACGTTAGCCGAACGTAAAGGGTAAAAGGGAAAAAGGGTAAAGGGTCGGGAGTCTTTACTCTGGTTCTGATGCAGAAGGCCAGGGGCGACCGCGAGGGCGAAGCGTCGATTCGAGGCCTCGCTGCTTCGCGGTGCGCTGCTGCCAATCGGCGTCGCCGAAAGGCACAACCACGCCAGCACGCGCATCGGCAACCGCTCCTTCGCCTGGCCGATGATCTCCTCGAACGCCTCGAAGTCCCGCTCTTTGGCGAACAGGCGCATTCCGCCCACCCCACGGTTCAGCACGTGGTACGCATATCCCCCGGTGGCAACTCGCAATCGTCGTGGCATGGCCTGAGATTACCTTCCACCAGCACTGTCAAGGATAAAGACTCCCGACCCCTTTAAGCGGGCTAAGCGGGCCCACCGCGCTCGCCGTTGGTGCGATTGAACCTGGAGTAGCCGGGCTGGCCATCGCCCGTGGCGGTGCCAAAATCGATGGCTAGGGTGCTGCGAGGTATTGCCGCACCGCGGCGGCGATATCCTGACCGAATGCCCGGGCGTTGTCCGGCGTCACTTGCATTCCGGCATTCGTCGAATAGGGCATTTCGAGCGCCGTGGACACCTGCACGCCGGGCACCGTCCGGGTCCATCCGAAGTTCGTCTTCTCGCGATCGCCCCACCCCCTCGGCCAGAGGCGGTCGTTGGCGGGCGAGTAGGTGAGCGGTCCCTGCTGGACATCCGACAACACGCTCAGAAACGCGCGCGTGTTCGCCTGGTACGGCTCGTCCGGGTTGAGCACCCAGAAGATGTCATCATCGCGAATATAGGGACAGTGCAGGTCGAGCGCGATCCGCAGCTTGCCCTCCGACCACGCCGGCAGGAAGTCCTTGAGCGCCTGCACGGTCGGGTAGATGGGCTCGCCGGTGTAGTCCCGGGCGTGGTCGTACGGGCGCCGGTTTTTTCCCTGGTCGCCGGCTTCGACGCCGTCCTTGTCCATGAAGGGGACCGCCACGACCTCGACGTTCTCGCGAAACCATCGCCCGTCTTCGGTGTCGGACAGGACGGCGTCGAGGATGCCCTCCAGGGCCCAACTGGCCATCGTCTCGCAGGCATGATGGCGGGCGGTCAGGGCCACCCGGTAGCGCGGCTCGCCATCCAACTTGCCCGCGCGCAGCAGTTCCACGTCGCGGCCGCTCCGGTCCTGCGTGAGCGTTTCCACCTTCAGGTGGGGATTGTTCTCATGGGTTGCCAGGAAGCGGTTGAGGTCGGCTTCCGTATAGGGCATGGCGTAGGCGAAACGCACGTCGTCGGCATCTGCCCCGAAGGTGTAGGAAAATGACGTGCCCGAGACGGCCTGCCTGCCCAGCCAGGACCAAGTGCTGCCCTCGTCAAGGCTGATGGCCGGTCCCTGCAAGCCGATGACGTTTCGGTTCGTGAAGTTGAACGTGAGCGTTTGCCCGGCCGCGCCGCGCACGCGGAAGTACCAATAGAACCACCAGCCCTCCGTGTCCCGGAGGTCCTGGCGCAGGTAGACGGCGTCGTTCTCGATGCGTTCGAGAACGATGTTTCCGCCGGGAAAGTCGGCGTCGATGACCGGCTCGGAGGCCATCGCGTGAACCGAGGTGAGCCAGACGGCGGCCAGGAAAAGTTTCCAGGAACAAGGCTGCGGTAAGATTCGGGGGGGCATCGCGTCTCCTTCGAGGGTTTTGGATTTTGGATTTTGGATCGTTGGTGTATATTCGAACCGTTCCCCGGGGCGGTGTCCCCGACCCGTTATTGCTCCGCCACCGGCCCGTACGCCTCGATCTGCCAGATGCGGCTGTGGTCGTTCGGCGTGGCGGTGACCACCAGCCGCAGGCGGTCGGTGGTGACGGCGGGGAAGCGGGCGTGCCAGTCGATCGACTCGTTGCCGGTAGTGCGGGTGGCGTCGATGTTGCGGTATTCGCTGCCGTCGTGGTACTGGAGCACGAAGTCGGCGATGGGGTCCTGCGGCCCTGCGCCCGAGGCCCAGCCGGTCACGATCCGCGCCGCGCCAATCGTCTGCGGCTTCTCCCACGCGAGTTCGACCGTGTCGGGCGTCTCGTCGCCGCTGACCCAGCGGAGACTGTTGTCGGTGAAGCTGACGCGCCCGTCGTTGATGTTGCGCGCCGGGTACTGCTGCGGATGGTAATAGCTCGACACGCTCACTTCCGCCGCCCGGGCCAGGTTCTCGCCGGCGTCCTCCAGCCATTCGGGCGGGGCGGGGGGCCGGGCCGAGGCGGGCAGTGGCACGCCCTCGGTCATCAGCTCCTTCAGCTCGTCGAGGTGGTCGGTGTAGACCTGCCGCGGGTTCACGTCGTGCCGCTTGCACACGGCCGCGGCCATGCCCACCACCTCGCCCACCATGCCGAGCGTGCGCATCACCCGCACCGTGCCCAGCGCCACGTGCGTCACACTGATGTTCCGGCCCGCCATGAACAAGTTGTCCACGTTGCGCGAGTAGAAGCAACGGTACGGGACCGGGTAGGGTCGAATACGCAAAGTCTCCGCCCGCGCACGGAACTCCTTGCCAGGAAAATGCTTCGTCTGGGCATCGGTCGGGTAGTGCAGGTCGATGCTCCACGTGGTGGTGACCGAGGCGTCGGGGAATTCGCGCCGCCCGACGATGTCTTGCTGCTTGAGGATGACATCGCCCAGCAGCCGCCGCGATTCGCGCTTGCCGCCGATGTAGGCGACCCAATCCAACTCGCGGTTGGCGTAACGCGCCTTGTCGGGCGCGTGGTTCTTCTGGAACGACCAGTTGCCGAACACGGCCCGCAGCCCGTGGTCGCGGATCCTCTCGAACTGCTCGATCTGGTCGAGGTGGAAGCCGGTTTCCCAGTTCCATTCGCCGCCGGTGGCCTTCTGATAATTCTCTGCAGTGAACTGGATGGCCCAAGGCGTTTCGGGGAAGTCGGTGGGCTCGTCCGTTCGCTTCGAGTACCACTGGACCGAGGTGCCCATAACCAGCCGGTCGGGCTCCTCGGGGGCGAGGGCCTCGCCCGTTTCGGCGCGGCTCTCGCGGCCGTAGCGGTAGTCGGCCCCGGCCCGGTAGCCAACGTTGCCGTCGCCGGTGCAGTCGGCGAACCAGCGGCCGGGAAAGCGCGTCCGGCGGCCGGTGCGCACGTCCTGCCCCACGACCGCCGCGATGCGGCTGCCGTCCATCTCCACCGCGTTGACCCGCGTGTTGAGGAACAACTCCAGGGTCGGCTCCGCCCGCACGAGGTCCAGCTTCCGTTGGTCCTCGTACCGTTCGGGCGGTCCGGCGTTGCCGACGGCGCGCGGGCCCACCTCCCGCACGAGCCCGCCCAGGGCCGGATAGGGAGGCCGGCGGACCCGCCCGTGCAGGTGCACGCGGATTTCCGAACTGTTGTTGCCGCCCAACACCGGCCGGTCCTGGATGAGCGCCACGGTAAGCCCCAGCCGGGCGGCCGAAACGGCCGTACACATGCCGGCCACGCCGCCGCCCACCACCACGAGGTCATAGGGCCCGGCGTCCTCGGGCGTTTCCGGGTGGCCCAGCGCGTTGCGGCGGAAGCGGGCCATCGCCTCGCCCTCGTTCGGCGGCACGAAGTCCGCGTCGGTGGTCAGTACGATCGCATCGCAGCGGCCGTTGAAGCCGGTCAAGTCGCGCA
>PWXP01000085.1 GCA_003561895.1 Planctomycetaceae bacterium
GCCTTCGGCGCGGCCGGCAGGTGGTCGGGCAGCGACCGCTGGAGGAAGCGGCGGAAGTCGACGGCCCGGGCGAACTCGCGTTCCGCGGCCCGCAGCGGCAGCAGCCCGTTGGCGTCGACCGCCTCGCAGCGCACCGGCAGCGGGCGGCGGGGGAAGGCGTGGAGCGGCATCGGGTGGTCGTCGCCCACGATCACGCAGGCGGCCCGGCCCAGGGCGTCGAGCAGGGCGTCGGCCTGCCCCGGCTCCCGCTCGACGAACGGATAATATCCGGCCGGCTTGCCGTCGAGCCGGGCGGCGTGATCGGCCATGCCGTCGAGCAGGAACCGGTGGCGGCGGTCGTTTCGCCACCGCCCGCCCAGCGGCAGGGGTTCGACGATCCACAGTGGTTTGCCGAGCCCACGCGCCCAGTCGACCGCGCGCTGGAGCGCGAAGTTCCAGCGCGTGCGCCGGAAGGCCGTCATCCAGTAGAGGACGAAACGGCCGTCGCCGGCGGCGGGCCGGTCCGTTGGAACATGCAGGCGGGCAGGGGGCACCTGGCTGCGGATGGACGATGAATCGATAGTCATTCTCACGTGTCGCTCCAGCGCCGGGTGCGAAGCGTCGCCGCCGGCGCGTTGGGCCGTTATCGCTCCCCATCGCCGGGGCCTCGGGAGTGCAAGAACGGGCTTGCGGCTGCGCCTTGTTGGAGTTCACGCTTTAGCGTGCCGGGGGCGCACATCCTCGGTCCACGCGCTAAAGCGTGAACTCCAACAGAGCACGCTAAAGCGTGAACTCCAACAGAGCACGCTAAAGCGTGAACTCCAACAGAGCACGCTAAAGCGTGAACTCCAACGGAGCCACTGGCGAGTTCGACGGCAAGTCCGTTCCTGCCGGGGAAGCGGCGGCGCGCGGCTAAGCCAGGGCTTCCCGGCAGAACTCGACGCATCGGGTGACTTCCTTCACGGCGTCGGAACCTGCGGGAATGGGGTATTCCAGTTCGATGTCGCCGGGGAAGGTCATGTTGTGCCGCTTCATGAACTGGAGGGTTTCGGCGATGCGGGAGTCGCCCTCGCCGAAGGGCACGTTCGGGCCGTTGTTCTTCTTCCGGTCTTTCAGGTGCAGGCTGAGCATCCGCTCGTGGTGCTTTTCGATCTGTGGGATCGGCGACTCGCTGGTGCCGGCCACGTAGTGGCCGATGTCGAGGTTGATGCCAAAGGTATTCGCCGTACGAAAGGATGTTGCCGTCGTAGGTGGTCGGCGTGATTTGGGTGTGGTTGTGGAAGCCGATCACGATTTCGTGCTTATCGGCGATCGGGCCGAGCCGGCGGGCGGCGGCGTCGGAAATTTCCCGCGTGATGCCCCGGGCTCCGACGGCCTTGGCGACCTGAAAGTAGTATTCGATTTGCTCGTCCGACATGCCGGGGTTGCCGATGTTGCCGAACTTGATGATGTGGATGCCGACGCCCGCGTCGTTGTACATTTTACGCAGGGCCTTTCTAGTCCGACCGGCAGGCGGGTTCAAATTCACCAGGGGTTTTCCAGCATGCCCACAATCTGCCGGGCGAGGCTCTCGATGGCCTCTTGCTGCGCGGTGGCTACCGACTGGCCGACTTCCGGCACCAGGTTGGCGTGGCCGGTAACGGTGGCGATTTCGGGAGGAAGCGGCACGGGGTCGAGTTGCCGCAAGGCGGTGCCGCGGCGGTCGGTCCAGCTCACCTCCACTTGCATGGTCACCTGCAACTGCGTCGGATCGCCGGTGCGGCCGGGCACCGACACCCGCTTCCGGTCGCTCACCAGGCGGCACTGGAGCACGCTGTCGGCACGAGGGTCGCCGGTGACCTTGTAGGGGGTGCGCAGCTCGATTTCCTTCATGACCGCCTCGGTGAGGCGTTCGCCCAGATTGCGCCGGAAGCCGGCCGATTCGATCATCGGCACGTAGACCGTCTCGATGTGGGCGGGGTAGAGCGACTGGTTGCCGATCTGGTAGGCGGCGCACCCCGCCAGGGCGGGCAACAGCAGGATCGGCAGGCAGCAGAGGGGGCGGCGCACGGCTACCGATTCTCTCCGGGGATCAAGTCGGTCAGCCAATGGAAGTAGTTGGGCGGTTCGTCGGGTTTGTCGCGGAGGGCGGCGATCCGCTGCCGGGCCCGTTCGGCCGTTCGGCTGTCGGGATATTTGTCGGTCACGCGGTGGTAGTAGAAGCGGGCGGCCCCGTAGGAGCGTTTCGTTTCGTAGAACTGCCCCATGTCGAAGTCGCGCATGGCCTGCTCTTCGATAATCCGGGCCCGGTTGCGTACGAGGCGCTCCCGCTCCTCGCCCAACTCGCGGGGGAAGAGCGTGAGGGCCTGCTCGACGATTTCTTCGGCCTCTTCGAGCGGTTTCCCGTCGTAACGCGAGCCCTGGTAGATCCGCTTCTTGGCCTGCAAGCCCAGCAGGTGAGATTCCAACTGGTGGCTGCTGTCGGGATATTCGCGCCGCAGGACGTCGTAGTTGAAGGCCGCTTCCTCGAACCGGCCGCGCAGGAAGTAGGCGTTGGCCAGGGCCATGACGGCATGGTCGGCCAGGGGGCCGATGGGATCGTGCAACCGGATGCGCTGGTACGCCTCGACGGCGTGCCCGAACGTGTCGAAGCGGGGCCGGGTCCGGTCGGTCAGGTTCGGCGTCGTCGGCCACGTGCCCGTCCGGTGCTGCTGCCGGTCCCAATACCGGGCGATGGCGAACGTGCGGTGCATGACGGTGTCGAGGTATCGGGTGTTGGCGTGGTTGGCCAGCAGCCGGCCGTAGGTGTCGTGCGCTTGGAAGTAGCGGTCGCTGAAGAACTGGCATTCGCCCAGCAGGAAGAGGGCATCTTCTTCGATGGCCGATTCGGGCCAGCGGTTGGCGGCGGTTTTGAGTTCCGAAGCGGCCTCGTCGTATTTTTCTTCCCGGAACAGGGCGACGCCGTTCTCCAGGGCCCTCTTGGCGAGGTCCTGATCGGGACCGAATCCGGCGGCGGCCTTGATGCGCTTGACGATGTTTTCGAGGTGGAAGTCTTCCGGCTCGAGGCCCTGTCGGGCCCGCTGTTTCGGGCCGTCGTCGGGGTCCGATTCGTCGGCTTCGGCCAGGGATGTGCCGGGCAAGGGCTGGCCGCCATAGGCGGGGTTGGGATCGGCCGCGCGCGGCCGGCCGGCAAGGTCGCTTTGAGGGGCTTCGTCCTGCCCGGCGCGCCCGGTCAAGGCCCGCGCTTCGTCTGGAGCTGGCCCCTCGGCCGACTGCGACCGCTGCGCCAGGTGACCGGTGCCGGCCGGCGCCGGCGGCATTCCCAGGCAACCCGGCACGCATCCGATGGAGAGCAACAGGAATAACAGCACTCGCAGCCCTTGAAACGGCATTTTACAGGTCTCCGAGATAAGCGTGCATGCGCGGCCGCTTGCCCATCAGGTGGGCGAAATACTGATTCAACACGCCGCGTATTTCACCGAGGGTTCGCGCGTCGAGGGTCAGGTGTCGCCAAGCGTGGTTTCCGAGGTCGGCGAATTGCTTCATGGTTTCGAGCGTTCCGGGGGTCACGGCGGCTACGTGTCGTTTTCCGGCGCGATGCTTCGGGCACAACACGCCGCCGTCGGACAGTCCGAAGGCCACCCGGCCGCCCCGGGGAACCGGTTTCCCGCACTCGACGCATTCGACCAGCGAGGGGGCGTGCCCCAGCAGCCGAAGTGCGCCCAATTCGAACCGCGCGACGAGGCGGGCGGGCGGTTCGCCCTCCGAGAGCGACGCCAGCGTCCCATCGGCAAGATCGAACAGCTCGGGGTGCGGGTCATCCTCGTCGGTCAGTTCGCGGAGCAACTCGGCCATGTAGTACCCCGCGTACAGGGGTCCCAGGTTGTGTCCGGGAGGCCGGAAACGGCGCAGGAGCTTCGCTTCGGTCAACAGGTCCAGCGATTCGGACGATTTGTGGAGGAAGACTATTCGACACAGGGCCAACAGGTCAAGAGCAGAGTCGAAAGGACCTTTGAGGCGTCTACCGCCTTTTGCCAAAGCGCCTAGTTTCCCCAGCTCACGGGTGAACAGCGTCAGCACCAGGCTCGTTTCGCTGAAATCGACCGTGCGCACGACAATCGCGGTAGCCTTTTCGGCGGGCATAATGGTTCCTAAGCCGATTCCTGGCGGGGATGGTCGAGCACCTCGATGCGCACCCGCTCGATGCGGCGGCGTGTGGCCTCGATGACAGTGATCCGCACGTTCCCCTTCACCAACTCCTCCCCAATGGCAGGAATGTGCCCCAGCTCGCTAAAGACCAGACCGCCGATCGTGTCGAAGTCGCCATCGTCGGGCAGGTGCAGGTCCAGACGCTCGTTGATCTCGTCGATGTGCACCTTGCCCAGTGCTTCGCACACGTTTTCGTCGAGCATGCGGATGCCCTCGATCAGATCGGGGTCATATTCGTCGACAATCTCGCCGACGATTTCCTCGAGCACGTCCTCCATGGTTACCAGTCCGGCAACGCCCCCGTACTCGTCCAGCACGACGGCCATGTGGCTGCGCGCCCGCTGGAACTCTTGCAGCAGGGCGTTGATGGGCTTGGTTTCGGGCACGAAAAACGGTTCGCGCAGCAGTTCGGTCCAGGGACGCCGGGATTCGTCGGGGCCCTTGGCCAACTCGGGCAGCAGATCCTTGGTCACGAGCATGCCGACGATGTCGTCTCGGCTCTTGTCGGTCACGGGGATGCGGCTGTGGGTCGAATGGACCAGGAAATTGATCAACTCGTCCCAGGTGAGCGACTTCGAAAGGGCGACCATTTCGGTCCGGGGAGTCATGATTTCCGAGACGTCGGCGTCGCCCAGTTCGATGACGCCCTCGATCATCTCCCGCGCGTCCTCTTCGAGCAGCCCTTCGCGGTGGCCCTCGGTAACGATGGCCCGGATGTCTTCCTCGAACGATTCCTCGTCGGGCTCTTCGGGGGTTCGGCCGGCGAGGCGGTGCAGGACGGTATCGACGAAGCGGGCGGCCAGCACGAGGGGGAAGAGGACGTAGTAGAGTGCCTGCCAGGCCGGCCACGTGTGGAATAGGAACGGCTCCGCCCAGAGCCGGACCACCGCCCAGGGAATCCAGATTTCGGCGGTCAGCAGGGCCAGGGCGCCGCCGGCGAGGCTGGAGATGAGCAGCAGCGTCGGGGGCGGCCCCTCGCCTTGCGGCCGGCCCCAGATCCACAGGCAGTAAGCCCCGACGAACACGGCGGTGGCCACCACTTGGAGCGTCTCGGCGGCCAGGGCCACGTGATCGTGCCGCCGGAGGATTTGCCCCAATCGGTCGGGCGCCCCGCGCCGGCGGCACACCTCCTTCAATTCATGCGGACCGAACTCGACGAGCGAGCGGGCGCCGACGGCCGCCAGGCACGTGACGGCCAGCGCGGCCGCGGCCAGCCAGAATGTAGTTTCCGGGGTCACGAGACGGCGCCCCTCCCAGGGCCGGGGGTTTGCTGCGCGGGCGGCCTTCCATCCGCTGCGCTTTCAAGTTGGGATTGCCAAGGAGACATAGGATTACCGGTTGGGTTCCGTGCGGGCGCGGTAGCGGGGGTTCAGCCCGAAATGCCCAAGCACCGCCCGTTCCTGCTTTCGCATTTCGCTGCGCTGCGCCGGCGTGGCGTCGAGGCAACCCGCCAGGTGAAGCGCCCCGTGCACGGCGTACAGCAGCAACTCCTCGCCGGGCGACCAGCCGTACCGCGCGGCCGACCGCGCGGCCGTTTCCGCACTGACGATTACCTCGCCTTCAAGCCCGTCCGGGCCGCTTTCCAGGAGGAAGCTGAGCACGTCGGTGGGGGTGGCGTCGTCGAGATGTCGGCCGTGAAGCTGGGCGATGGTCGCGTCGTCGACGACGGCGAGGATTACCTGGGCCTGTTCCCGGCCGGTGTGCCGCAGCGCTTGGCGGACGGCCGCTTCCAGCCGTTTCTGATCGATGCGCAGAATGCCTTGCCGGTTGGCCACGTCGACTCGGATCATGAGAGGTTGCACACCTTCGATTTTCGCGGTGAGGGCCGCCGTCAGGCGGTCCGTTGATCGGGGTATTTCAAGCGCCCGTGATAAATGGCCGTCAGCGACATGACCAGACTCCGTTCGATGGTGCGCAGCTCGCGGAGGGTCAGGCCGCTCGCGTCGAACTGGCCGTCGTGCAGGCGCCGCTCCGCGATGTCGCGGACGAGGCTTTCAATGCGGGCGGGGGTGGGGTCGACCAGCGTGCGGCTGGCGCTCTCGACGGCGTCGGCCAGCATGAGCACGGCGGCCTCCTTGGTCTGCGGTTTGGGGCCCGGGTAGCGGTAGGTCTTCTCGTCCACCTGCCCGGCGTCCGGCTTGGCCTTCTGCTGCTCGCTGGCCCGCTCGTAGAAGAACCCCACGCGCGCGGTGCCGTGATGCTGTTCGATCAGGTCGATGATCGGCTGGGGTAGCCGGTACTGTCGGGCGAGGTCGGCGCCGTCCTTGATGTGGGCGACGATTACCAGGGTGCTCATGGCGGGCACGAGGGTCTCGTGGCGGTTCTGTTGATCGCGCTGGTTTTCGATGAAGTAGCTCGGCTTGAGCAGCTTCCCGATGTCGTGGAAATAGGCCCCCACACGGCATAGCAGCCCTCGGGCGCCGATGCTCTCGGCTGCCGCTTCGGCAATGGAACCCACCGTGACCGAGTGGTTGTAGGTGCTCGGGGCGCGCCGGACGAGTTCCTGCAGCAGGGGGTGGGCTACGTCGCCCAGTTCCAAAAGGCTCAAGTCGGTCATGACGCCGAAGGTCTTTTCGATGAACGGCAGCAGGCCCGTCATCAGAAAACCGGCCGCCGCGGCCCAAAGAACATCGCGGAAAGCGGCGGTGAGCAGCACCGCGCCCAGGGGCTGGTCGCCCAGCACGGCCATGGCCAGGTTGATCAGCAGCGCCACGCCCCCGGCCGCCAGACCCACGTAGATCAGTTTGCTCCGGTTGCGGATGCGCCCCGTGTTCAGCACGGCGGCCGTGGCCACGCCGGCCAGCAGCAAAAAATCCGGCAGGCCGTGGCCGATGGCCAACACAACCAGCAGCGCGGCCACGGTCGAAAGCAGCAGCCCCAACTCCTGGCGATGGACCATGGCCATGGTCATGCCGAAGAGCATCAGCGGCACCAGTTCCGCCCGCCACGCGTCGTGCGAGGCGGCGCGGCAGAGGGCCACCGTGCCGATGGCCAACAGCAGCATGACGTTCAGGCGGACGACGCTGGCCAGCGGGCCGCGCTGGCGATACCGCATGTACACGCCGCAAAGGATAAACAGCGAGAACGCGACCAGCGCCATGGTCAGTGCGCGGAGCAGCCGCGTGCCGAGGGGGCGGGCGGCACAGTAGGCGGCGTGCTCGGCGGCCAGTCGTTCGACCGCCTCGGCCTCGAGCGGCTCGCCCGCCGCGGCCAGCACCGACACCCCGGCCACATACTCGATGGTGCGCGGCTCGACCGCCGCCTCGGCCGCTTCCAGGGCTTCGCGGCTGCGGCGCTCGTGGAGCCGGAGGGTGACGGCCTGCTCCAGTCGGGGGCGAAGCCAGTAGAACAGCAGGTCGGCCACTTCGTCCGACTCGAAGTGCGCCCTTAGCCGCTGGCGCACTTCGCTGCCGTCGCCCAAGAGTACCTCGCTGACCCGAACCACCCGCGCCGATTCCTCCTCGCCGGCCGGGTACACCATGATTTCCTGCTCGTTTCCGGGCCCTAGGGCCGTGTCGAGCGACTTCAGCAGTCCGCGCTCCTCCCACGGCGCGAGGGCCTCGGCCAACGCCGCCTCGAACCGGTCGAGGTTTTTCGGACCGGCCACCGCCGCGCGAAGTTGCTCGAACAGCGCCTGCTGCCGTTCCGCGTCGGGTGGGGGGCGCTCGGGGTCGGGAGGCGGCAGGAACTCGGCCCACAGCTCGGCGTCGGCGTCCTCGAGCCGTTCCGCCGCGGTCAACTCGACCACGGTGTTCCGCAGCCTGGCCCGAAGCTGCTCCAAGGGCGAAGCGTCCAGCACATAAATGCGGCGCACCCGGGCCCTGGCCTGCTCCTTGGCGTCTTCGGTGGCAAGGCGATCGTGCCGGGTGAAGGAAACGCGGGCGACGATGTTCCGTGGCGGGATGTAGCCGGTGCGATACGGGAACGGGGGGTCCCATGCCCGGAGCATCACCGCCAGCAGCGCGGCGGCCAGGGCGGCCACGCCGATGCGCGCCAGCACGTCGCGTTGGCGCAGGTTGGCCCAGGCGCGCTCCCACTGCCCCGGCGCGATGCCCAAAGCGGCAATGCGTTCGGCGCGGGTGCGGCGTTGTCCTCCAGTGGTCATGGGGTTACCTCGATTTCGGAGGGCGCTTGGCCGTTGTTTGCTCATACGCGTCGACAATCTGCTGGACCAGCGGATGGCGCACGATGTCGTGCCGGCCGAGTTTGATCGCTCCGATGCCCTCGATCGCCGCCAGCCGGCTGAGCGCGTCGATCAATCCGCTGCGGGTCTTCGGCGGCAGGTCGATCTGCGTCGTATCGCCGGAGACCACCATTTTGGAGCCGCTGCCCATCCGGGTGAGAAACATTTTCATCTGGGAGACGGTGGTGTTCTGGGCTTCATCGAGGATGATGAACGCCTCGTTGAGCGTCCGCCCCCGCATGTAGGCCAGGGGGATGACCTCGATGCGGTCCTCCTCGGTGTAGCGCCGGATCAGTTCATGATCGATCATCTCGCCCAGCGCGTCCATCAGGGGGCGGAGGTAGGGGTTGATCTTCGCCTGCAAGTCGCCCGGAAGGAAGCCCAGACTCTCGCCGGCCTCGACTGCCGGCCGCACCAGCACGATTTTCCGGACCGCCTGCCGTTTCAAGGCCGCAACAGCCATGGCCACTGCCAGGTACGTCTTGCCCGTCCCCGCCGGGCCGCTGCACAGCACCACCCCGTTGCGCCGGATGGCGTCGAGATACCGGGCCTGGCCCGGCGTGCGGGGCCGGATCGGCTGGCCGGCCCGGAACACGTCGATCGCCGGACATTCGGAGGGCGCCTCGCCTTCTTGGACGCCTTGGAGAACGCGTTCGACGTCCTCGGGTGAAATCATCGCCTGGCGCTCGGCCAGGTGCTGCAACCGCTCAATCACTTCGGTGGCGGAGGCGACGGCCGCCTCCTCGCCCTCGACCAACACGCGGCCGTCGCGCGCCGTGATGCTCACCCCCAGCGCCTCGCAAATGCGACGCAGGTGCCGGTCCCGCGCGCCGAACAGGGTGAGCAACTCTTCCGGGTTAAGAACCGAGATAGCGGTTTCGGTCATCGGGCTCCGTGGCTGCGTCACGAGCGGCGCGGCCCAAAAGGACAGCCGGGCGCTGCCTACGCCTTGCCCGGCCGCCGAACCTCGCCGGGCAGCCTCCCGCCCGGCACAACGAGTTCATTATACTGAACTCTACATTCTGGCGGCCAGCCGGGCCAGTTTCGCGGCAAGGCGGGCGGCACATCGGCATTTTCTCCGGCCAACTCTCACGAGGGGATGTCTCCCCGTGAACGGCAGCATACACCATCGGTGCAAACGGCGTGCCGTGCTGCATGAGGCCAAGCTCCGGCAAGCTCCGAAGCGCCACGCTATACCAGACCCTTGCGCACCGCCCAAACGGCAGCCTGGGTACGGTCGGTCACGGCAATCTTCCGCAAAATGTTCTGCACGTGCTCTTTGACGGTCTCCACGCTGATTTCGAGGGATCGGGCGACCTCCTTGTTGCTCAGCCCGAGTGCCACGTGCCGCAGAACCTGGGTCTCGCGTTGCGTCAGCGGTACGTCGTCGTCAGCGACGGCCTGCCGGATCTTCATGGCGCCGGCAATCCGCTTCAACTCGCCGGAACGACTCGGTGATTGGCCCGCCGCCGCAGTTTGGATGGTGGCGACGATGTCTTCGCGCGGCGACCCCTTCAGCACGTAGTCGCATGCACCCAAGGCAACGGCCCTCGCGATGTACGTCGGATTGTCGTAGGTCGACAACATGACGACATAGCTGTCCGGAACCTTGCTCCGAAGCTTGTCCAGAGTTGCCAGACCATCGCCGTCCGGCATGCGAACGTCGAGCAGAATGACGTCGGGCTTGATTTTCTGGGCCTGCTTGACGCATTCCTCGCCGGTGGCGGCCTCGGCAACGATTTTAATGTCGGTGCCGGCTAGAAGGCTACGAAGCCCGGTGCGGATGACCCCGTGGTCGTCGGCAACCAAAAGTCGAATACTCATCTGTGTCTCCCGGAAAAAAACGGACGCGGGTCAAGCAGCACACCGCCGGCGTTGGGGGACCCCACGAAGGGTCGGCCCCACCATATCCGGCCTCCCTTCGGGGAGGTGCTCCGCGGGGGTGCTGCGGGATACTTCCAACTCCTTACTATGATAGTCTACTTCCGGGCAGGAGCAAATCCCCTACAGGAACCTATTGCACCCCCTAAATGAGCGAGCGCAGTGCGGAAAACAGGTCCAGATCGAGGGGTGCCCCGCCTGATGCTGTCCATAAGGGGGGAACATGGACTCCCCACGGATTGCTGCCCCTCCTGTGGGAACCATCCATGATCGTTGCCCCCAATTTCTTTACGATTGTGCGGGCCAGACCGCCACGTCCGGTCGGAATCCACGGGCGGTTCCAAAAACCCCACGCTTACGCAATTTATCACGTTGACTTTCCGCCCAGGGTAACGTAGATATTGTGCGACGGTCCAAGAGTGTATCACCCCACGCGTCTGAGGCCCAGCCCCCCTACCCGCGAATTGCCCAGACGCCTACCCCTGACGGCAGGCCCGCCGGGCTCGCCGCCACCGCACAGCCACCAGGTTAGATTACGATGAAACCCAAAGGTTCTCTTTTGCTGGTAGATGATGACCGCCAGATACTCGACTCCATGGCCGACTGGCTCCGCTCGCAGGCCTACGAGGT
This sequence comes from Planctomycetaceae bacterium, assembly GCA_003561895.1. Classification (GTDB taxonomy): domain Bacteria; phylum Planctomycetota; class Planctomycetia; order Pirellulales; family Thermoguttaceae; genus PWXP01. The sequence goes on from PWXP01000085.1 coordinate 10,862, forward strand.
GGACACCGCGGCCGCCTTTGCGGCAGCGAAGGACCGGATCGACCGAAAAGCATACGACGTGGCCCTCCTGGACATCCGCCTGGACGAGCACGACGGTTTTGACCTGCTCACCCACTGCCGACGCTGCCGGCCGTCGACGACGGTTATCATGATTACCGGCTACGGCACAGTCGAATCGGCCGTCGAAGCCATCCGCATGGGAGCGTTCGATTTCCTGACCAAGCCGCTGATCGACGACGAGCTTCAGATGGCCCTCCAGCGCGCCCTGAGCCAGCGGCAAGTCATTGCCGAGAACGAGACGCTCAAGGCCCAGCTCGAAATGCGGTTCGGCATGGAGAACGTCGTGGGGCACGATCACCGCATGCAGCGCGTGTTCGACGTGATCGACAGCGTGGCCGACACCAAGGCCACCGTCCTCATCTCCGGCGAGAGCGGCACCGGCAAGTCGATGGTTGCGCGGGCCATTCACCGCCGCAGCGGCCGCCGCGACCGGCCCTTCGTCGAGGTCGCCTGCGGCGCCCTGCCCGAAACGCTGCTCGAAAGCGAATTGTTCGGCCACGTGGCCGGGGCGTTCACCGGGGCGGTGGGCGAGAAGTCGGGCAAGTTCACCCAGGCCGACGGCGGTACCATCTTCCTCGATGAAATCTCGACCGCCAGCCCCGCCATGCAGGTGAAACTGCTGCGCGTGCTACAAGACTTCGAGTTCGAGCAGGTGGGCGGCGCGAAGACCTTCGGCGTAGACACCCGGGTGATCCTGGCCACGAACGAGAACCTGACCGCCGCTGTGGCCGAGGGCCGCTTCCGGCAGGACCTGTTCTACCGGATCAACGTCATCAACATCGAGTTGCCCGCCTTGCGCGATCGGATTTCCGACATCCCGCTGCTGGCCCGCCACTTCCTCGACGAGGTCTGCCGCGAGAACAGCCGGCCGCCCCGCAACTTCTCCGACGAGGCCCTGGCCGCCCTGCAGCGGTACGCCTGGCCCGGAAACGTGCGGGAACTGCAGAACGTGGTGGAGCGGGCCGTCTTGCTGGGCAAGCACGAGGTGATCGATCTGGACGACCTGCCCCGCGAACTGACCGCCGCCGCGCCGCTGCGCGTCGACCCGATCGGCTCCCGGAGCCTGAAGCAGGCCCTCGAAGCGCCCGAGCGGCAGATCATCCTCGACACGCTCCAGGCAAACGACTTCAACCGGCAGGCCACGGCCGAGGCGCTGGACATCAACCGCACCACGCTCTACAAGAAAATGAAACGCCTCGGCCTTGAAGAGATGGCCATCGCTGCCGGACGGGCCTAAGCCATTCAATCGGCGGGATGGGCAGTTCCGGCTAGACGGTCTCGTCGGGCCCCTTACCGCTCATCGAAACGCCGCGCCACACGCTGCACCGCGGGGTCGGAGTCGTCGCGGGCCATCTGCCGAACGCGGTTGTGCAGGGCAGGGTCCGCCGTGGTGGCCATCAGCCCGATCGCCGCCAGGCGAACCCGGGCGTCGGTGTCGCGGCTGAGCCACAGAAGCCACGGTACCGGGTCAATACTAGTCAGCTTTGGGAGGGTGCGGGCCAACTCGATGCGGACCTCGGGGTCCGGGTCGAACAGGCGCCGTGCCAACTCGACGGGGACGTCGGTGAACCCGCGGCGGCGCAGCGCGGCTTCCGCCCGATCGGCCACGGTCGCATCAGCCGAGTAAAGCCATCGCATGAGCACGTCGGTTTCCATCGCGTCAAACTCGCCGTCCGGCGCCGGCTCGCGCGCCACGGGATCGGCGATGCCCGCCGGCAACTCCGGTGGTCGGGGGGCGAGTGGGAGCGATTCCGTTGCCGACAGCGATCGCACGCCCTCGGGCGGGAACTCGCCCGGAATGCTGAAACGCGGCGGCGCCCCCGGGCCATCCGGGGCTGGCTCCGGTTCGCGGCCGCGGCGCCCTTCGGCCGTCCTGTCGCCGACCGGCTGCGTTGCAAGGCCGCGTAACGGCAGGGTTTCCATCGGCAGGCCCCCACCCGGCACTGACGATACGAGGCACGGCATTTCGGGCGTTTCCAGGGGCGGCCGGTCGGGATCCGGCGGGACCCCATCGAAGGCGCCCTCCTGCGCCGGGACGGCCGTGGGCGCCGCCGAGGCCGTCGCCCGGCCGGAGACCGCGTAATCGAATACGCGGTCGCAGTGGGCGATCACCTCGAGCCGCTCGGCGGCGTCGGAGTCGGGCAGCCAACGGAGGACCTCGGTGGCCAGGGCGGCCGCGTCGCGGCGGGCAACCGGCCCGAACTGCTCGGCGCACTGCGCCAGTGCTTCGGCCAGCACGGCCAGGTTTCTGGTGACCGCCGGCGCGGTGAGCCTCTCCCAGCGTTCCAATTCGGCCCAGAGGGCCCGGCGCGCCGCCGTGGCGGTCACTTCGCGATTTGAGCCCAGCGCGTCGACCAGCGCCCGAATGCCCGGCCTGCCGAGCTGCGCCATCTGCGCGGCGAGGACCTCCGCCCGGTCGGCCGGCGCCTCGTCGAGTTGCCGGCGCCAGCGGTCGGCGGCGAGGTAGCCGAACGGCCAAGAAAGCGACCATGCCAGCATGGCCAGCAATGCAGTCGCCGCCAGCACCAGCATGGGGCTGCGGAATCGGCGCATGGTTCGGAATCCTGCGAGGTTGGGAAAAGGGACTCTTTCGTCTCTCGGTGCAAGCTATCTGCAAGCACCCTAGTGGTCTGTCCAGCTAGACTTTACTAGTTGGGGTATTCGAGTATATGGCGCGTTTTGTATGCACAAGCAGCGCTCTGCTATTGGTAAACACTAGCTGGAAAGACCACTAGTTTCTCGCCACTTGGGCGGGCAGCACGGCGGGGTGTGCCTGCTGCTGTTTTGCCTGGAAACGGACGAGCCGGGAGGCTGCCCGCCCAATTCTCCGCATTCGCGGCGTGTTCCACAAGACCGCTTTTGGGGCTCACACAGGGGTGATAATGGGGGAGACTCGACCCCGACAGACCCCCAACTCCATCACCACGCGGGAGTCCACGTTGTGCATGGCCTGCCAGGTGCACGGCCTGCCAGATGCACGGCCTGCCAGGGTTGCCCGACGACACGGTTGACGTTATGATGGATGACGCAACCGGACGACGACAGAACGGGAGAGTCTCATGCCCTCGCCCTTTCGCAATCACCTCGGCCGGCCGGCCCACTCTATCACATCACCGCCGCGCTGCAAAGCTAACATTTAAAGCCTGTCCCTGACTTCCCTACTTGATGCCGTCCATGGCAAACTCGGCCGTATCGCTGGTCATTCCCACTCGGACCATTCCCGCGTTGCGAAATGTGTCGTAGATCCCGTAAGGAATCGCTTTGCCTTCAGCCAAATGGGGAAAGTCGTACGCGTGGACGTGGCGCGACTGGCGACGCCAGTTTCGCCCGGGGTTCTTGAACTCCCCAATCTTCTCCTGCTTCTTCGTATCCACCGAAATTACCGGCATTTTCGCCTTCTGAAAGCGTTTTGCAATACTGGCGATGTAGCGAAACTGTGTGTCACGCTGCGGGTGATCCCCTCGCGACAACGACTTCACATTGCCGCGCAGCGAGAAGCCGAGGTCGTGCAACAATCGGCACACGGTTTCGTGCGA
>PWXP01000013.1 GCA_003561895.1 Planctomycetaceae bacterium
CCCTTCGGCCGTTCTGACGGCCCTCGCAACTTGGACTGAATTCTGTTCGCCCTCCTGCCGAATAAGTAAGCCGGGTAAATCTTGCCGGTGGCGCCGAGTATGCCGCTCCTTTTCCACCGGGTATCGGTTGAGAAGGGGCGCCCCCTGCGGAGCGTCCCTTGCCAGCCCACGAGGTATCGGCGTTCGACAGCGGGTTGCAAAAATGTCCAAGCTACGACGAAAGTCTGGGCGCTCTTCGGAGGAGGCCGCTGACCGGCCTGTCGGTAACGAGCCGAACGGTACCCAACAGAGCCGGATTGACCCCCCCCACGAACCGGCCACGCCCCCCGCCCCCACCGCTGCCGAGCCGGCAGGCGAGCCCGCAGCCGCCGCCCCGGCTGACGAGGTCCAGGCACCGTCCCCCGCCGAGGCCGCGAACGAACGAATCCAGGTCCATGCCGATCAATTGGCTGCCCGCCTGCGCGGGCGGCAGCGGGAACTCGATCATCGCGAGTCGCAGATAAACGCCCGGTTGGCCGCGCTCGACCGCGACATGCGCGCCGCCCGGCTGTGGCTGAAGGAGCGCGAGGCCGAGCTGGCCGAGCGAACCGAAGACTTGGACCATCGTCAGGCCGACCTGGAAAAACGCGAGGCGGAACTCCAGCGCCGCACGCGCGACCCGGACCGGAACGGCCGGCACGGTTCGCCATCCCACCTGCACGCGCGCCGCAAGGAAATGGACCGTGCCGAAAGGCAGGTGCAGCAAGCTCGCGCCGAAGCCGAAGGCCTGCGGGAGCAGCTCCGCGAGGCGCAGCGGGAGCTTTCCGAGGAAGCCCGCCAGCAGCGGCGCCGCTTGGTTGCCGAGCAGCGCACCGCCCTGGCCGAAATCGAGAAGCAGCGCGAGGCGGTTCGCCGGCGCAGCGAGCACGTCGATCAATCGCGGGCAACCTTGGAGCAGCTCCGGGCGGAACTCGGCCGGGTGCACCGGGAGACGCTCGAAATCCGCTTGGCGACCGAAGAGTTGTGGGTGCAGCTCTCCGGCGCCGCGCCGCCCGCCGCCCTGACCAAATCGCTCAGCGGCATCCGCAGCAAACTGGCCGATCACTACCGGTTTGCCAACGCCGAACTACGCCAGCAGAAGCAGGAGCTGGAGGCGATCCGCCGCCAACTGGGAGAACAATGCGATCAATTGGCGAAGCAGAAAGAGCATTTCGATCGGTGGGCGCAGCAGCAGCGACAGGACGCCGAGGCCGACGCGTCGCGGCTCGCCGCCCGCGAAGCTCAGTTGCATCAACTCGAAGCCGAACTGAACGACCGCGCCCGGCTGTGGCAGGCGCAGCGCCTCGACTACGAGCAGCAGATTCGCCGCCTGAAGGCCCAGGCCAGTGAGAGGCTATCCGGAAAGGCTCGGATCCATGTCCCCTCTCCCTCCGGGAGAGGGTTAGGGTGAGGGGCCATGGACCGCAGACTTTGCCTTTATCTTACCCAAACTCCACAAGCCCTCACCCCCAGCCCCTCTCCCAAAGGGAGAGGGGAGTTTCCGGATAGCCTCTGAGCGCGCAACCGTGACAGTGTAGCGCCCTGCCTTTCTCCACTCCGATCCGGCGGCCGTGCCGCTTCCATTGCGCCGGCCCAATTCCGCGATGACCGATGCGCCGCGGCCTCGACGCGGTCGGAAGTAACAGTCGCCGCCCGCGCCCGAGTTGACCTACCGGATCGGCAAATAACGCACCGGCGGGCAGCAGGAATTGCGGGTTGGTTCGGGGGCGGCGGCGCGTCGGGCCAGCGGAAATGCCGGCCGGGGATCTCCTAACTGTTTACCACGCATGGCGTTGCGCGCAAAAGGCCGCTTGTTTTTCGGCCTTGCACCCGTTCTGGCACGCAGCTTGCTCAAGGAAACGGCCGGCCGCGTCCGCCTGGGGACGCCTTGACGCAGGGGGGCAACCCTGTGTTCCGCCGGCTGCCATGCCTTACGGGTTATACATTTCGGCCGAAGGGGCCCACGCACAAAGCAAGCGGCTCGAAGTCATCGCCAACAACCTGGCGAACGTCGACACGGTCGGGTTCAAGCACGAGTTGGCCACCTTCCAGGCCCGCTATGCCGAGGCGATCGAGCAAGGGCTCGTCGCGCCCGAGGAAGGCCGGCTGGAGGACATTGGAGGCGGGGTCGAGTTCCTCGCCACGCAGACGGTCTTCGCTCAAGGCCCCCTCCGGCACACCCGGCAAAAGACCGACCTGGCCATCGAAGGCGAGGGCTTCTTCGTGGTCGAGAAGGACGGGGAGGAGCATCTGACCCGGGCGGGGAACTTCCGCGTGGCCGCCGATGGCGAACTCCGCACCCAGCAGGGTTATCCCGTACTGAGCGACACCGGCGCGCCGGTAGTCATCAACCCGGCCGACACCACCTGGGAAATCACGCCGACCGGCACCTTGCGGCAGTTAGGCGCCGTGGAGAACCTTGCGGTGGCGCGTCCGGAGTCGTACGCCGAGCTGCTCAAGGTGGGCGAGAACCTGTTCCGCCCGCTGGCCGAAACGGAACTCATCCCCCTCGAAGAGCGCCGCGTCATCGCCGGATACCTGGAAGGCTCCAGCGTGAAGGCGACCACCGAGATGACCGCCATGGTCGAGGCTTCCCGCGTACTGGAAGCCAATATCAACCTGATGAAGGCCCAGGACGAGATGCTCAGCGGACTGGTCAACCGCGTGCTGAGGGTGTGATTTTTTGTGCACGGACCGGCCGAAAGGGACAGTCCCATTTTCGCGGCGAAATCGCGTTATCCACGAGGGATACCTTCTCCGCCGCGAAAATTGGGACAGTCCCCCGTGAACGCTTTTCCCAGACCACCTACTCCAACCACTTTTCCACGGATCGCACATGGCCATTCAATCGCTGTACACCTCGGCCACCGGCATGACGGCGATGGAGACGAAGCTCGACGTCATCGCCAACAACCTGGCCAACCTGGAAACGGTCGCGTTCAAAAAGGACCGCGCCAACTTCGAGGACCTGTTCTACCGGCATGAAAAGATGCCCGGCTCGGAGGACACCGCCGGCGAGTACACTCCGACAGGCATCCACATCGGGCTGGGAACGCGGGTGCAAAGCGTGCAGAGCGACTTCACCCAAGGCGCCTTCGACCACACGGGACGCGAACTCGACGTGGTGATCGAAGGGCCCGGCTTCTTCCAGGGGGCCGACCCCGGCGGCGATACCTATTACACGCGGGCCGGCAACTGGACGAAGAACGCCAACGGGAACCTCGTGGTCGGCTCGGCCGGTCTGGGCCGGCTCCTCGAGCCGCCCATCCCCATTCCCGAGGATGCCACCAACATCGTCATCACGCCGGAGGGGATCGTCTCGGTCCGCCAGCCGGGCAGCCAGCAGCTTACGCAGGTCGGGCAGATTGAGCTGGCCTACTTCCTCAACCCGCAAGGGCTGCTCAAGCTGGGCGAGAACCTGTACGCCGAGACCGACGCGTCGGGCGCGCCCACGCTGGGCAACCCGGGACAGGACGGCATCGGCATGCTCCGGCAGAACTTCCTCGAACGGTCCAACGTTGAGCCGGTGAACGAACTGATCGACCTGATCCTCACCCAGCGCGCGTTCGAGTTGAACTCGCAGGCGGTGAAGGCGGGCGACGAAGTGCTCCAAATCGTGGCCAACCTGAGGCGATTCTGATGACGCACCCAAGCCGAACTGCCCCACTCCTGCCGGCCGCCGTACTGCTGCTTGCGGCGGCCTACGCATACAATCCTGCCCGGGCGGCGGAGATCCGCCTGAAGCCCCGGGCGGCGCCGGCCGGGGCCATGGTCACCCTCGGCGAGGTAGCCGAGGTGGTGGCTGCCGATCCGGCCGAAGCCGAACGGCTTGGCAAGATCGAGTTGTTCCCCCCCCCGGCGGCGGGCCGCGAACGCTTTCTCCGCGCGCGCGAGCTGCACGATCTGCTCCTGCTGCGCGGGGTGAACCTGGCCGACTACCGCCTTTCAGGCGCCAGCCGGACGGCCGTCGCGGGATCCGGGACCGGCGGCACGGAGCAGCCGGGCACCGCCGCCCACGCCCGGCGGGCCGCCGCGCGCGCCGGCGAAGCGGTGAAGGCGCACCTGGCGGCGCGGGTGTCGGCGGAAACGCCCTGGCGCGTCGAGGTGGATCTGCCCGACGGCCTCGTCCGGCCGCTGGTCGATCCGGCCACCGAGCTGCGCGCCGACGGCGGGCGGCCGCCGTGGGTGGGCAACCAGCAGTTCGAGTTGCGCTGGAGTGGGCCGGAGGGCCCGCAGGAGGCCGTGGTCGATGCGCAAGTGTCGATTCCCGCCTCGATCGTCGTGGCCGCCCGGTCCCTCTCGCGCGGCGCGGTCGTGCGCGCGGCCGACCTGGAACCCCGCCACGCCGACTCGCTCCAGGACCCTCCCGGCGCGCTGTACCGCGTCGAGCATGCCATTGGCAAAGAGACGGTGCGGGCGATTCCCGCCGGAAGGCCCCTTACCTCCGACTGCGTTCGTGCCCCGCTTTACGTTCGTCGGAACGAAATCGTAACGGTGCATGCCCACGCAGCGGGCATACGCATACGCACCCAGGGCCGGGCTCGCGACGAAGGAAGCGAAGGCGACCTGGTGGCGGTCGAGTCGCTCGACACGCGGGAGACGTTTTTCGCCCGCGTTTGCGGAGTCCGCGAAGTGGAAGTCTTCGCCCGGGCGGCCCGGGTGGGCGAGCCGGCCCCGGGGGCCGAACCGACCGCCCGCCGCTGAGCGGAACGAAACACGCCAACGAAGCCCCTCCCTTCCATTGCACCTTCCCCCCGACATGAGAACCTCCACCATGGCCGCTCGGTATCCCATACCATTTCGATCCTTCGTCCACGGCGCCCTACTGACCGCCGCAGCGGTGGCCCTCGCACGAACAGCGGCGGGCCAGGACGCGAGCCTGTTCCGCAACGCGCGGCAGTCGGGCGTGACCCTCGAACGGGCAAGTTGGCTGTACGAGCCCCCGCCCGAGCCGCGGCCGATCCGCATGCACGACATCATCACCGTGTTGGTCGACGAGAAGTCGGTCGTCATCAGCGAAGGCGAAATCGACCGCCGCAAGAACGCCAGCCTCAACGCCGTCTTGAGCGACTGGGTACTGCTGCGCAACATGACCCTGTTTCCCGATCCCCAATCGGCCGGCGAACCGCGGATCAAAGGTGAAGTGGACAAGAAGTACCGGGCCGATTCGCAGTTCGAAGCGCGCGACTCGATGATCTTCCGCGTGGCCGTGACCGTGGTTGACATCCGCCCCAACGGGAACCTCGTGGTGGAAGGGACCCGGTATATTCAGAACAACCATGAAGTGTGGGAATACTCGCTCAGCGGCGAGGTGCGCCCCGAGGACCTCAATAAACAGACCAACTCGGTGCGCAGCGAGGCGGTGGCCGACCTGCGCATCGTCAAACGCGAGTCGGGCTACGTGCGCGACGGCTATCGGCGCGGCTGGGTCCAGACGCTCCTGGACCGGTTCCAGATGTTTTGACGATTTCCGTGGGATAGGCTTCCAGCCTGTCGATTCCGCTGACAGGCTGTGAGTTGTGGGATTAGACAGGCTGGAAAGCCTATCCCACGGGATTAGACAGGCTGGAAGCCTATCCCACGGGATTAGACAGGCTGGAAAGCCTATCCCACGGGATTAGACAGGCTGGAAAGCCTGTCCTACCAAATTCGGTTAACCAACACCTGCCGGCTTCGGCCGGAGAAAAGGACGCGAGGATGATGGGCAAAACCTGTTTCGTTTGCGCACTGTTCGCGGCGTTGGTGCTGGAACCGGCGGCGCGAGCCGGCGCGGCGCCGAGCGCCACCACGCTGAAGAGCGTGTGCCGGGTGAAGGGCCAGGAGGAGAACACGCTCCAGGGGATGGGGATCGTCGTCGGGCTCGACGGCAGCGGCGACGGCGGCAATTACCAGCCCACCGTCCGCAGCCTGGCCAAACTCATGAGCGTGATGGGCGAGCAGCTCGGCCCCCGCGGAGTGGCCGAACTGCGCGACGCCAAGAACGTGGCCCTGGTGGTCGTCACCGCCACCATACCCGCCGCCGGCGCCCGGCAGGGCGACCGGATCGACTGCACGGTCGCCTCGATCGGTTCGGCCCGGAGCCTGGCCGGCGGGCGGCTGTTCCTCACACCGCTGGTCGGCCCGGACCGGAGCGACCCCCGCGTCTACGCCCTCGCCGAGGGGCCCGTCACCGTCGACGGCGACACCATGCTCACCACCGGCCGGGTCTTCGGGGGCGCCCGGCTCGAAGCCGACTTCTTCAATCCCTTCATCAAGGACGGGAAGATCACCCTGGTCCTCGACGAAAACCACGCCGGTTTCGGCACGGCCCAGGAAATCGTCGAGACCGTCAACAGCCAGTTAGGGTTCGGCACCGGCGGCATGACGCCGGCCCGGGCGATCAACCAGCAAAATATCGAGGTGACCATTCCCGAACACTACAGCGACGACCCCGTGTTGTTCGTGTCGCTGGTGCTCCGGCTTCCCCTGTTGCAGCCGGCGAGCGAGCCGCGGGTGGTCATCAACGAGCGGGCGGGGAGCATTGTCATCGGTGGCGACGTGCAGATCGGGCCGGTGGTAATCTCGCACAAGAATATTGTCATCGAGGCGGGGGGCGCGCCGGACGCCGGCGGCGGCTTCGTCGCGCTCGACCCGGCCGAAACGGCGGTGCCCCGGCTGAAGGCCATGGTCGAGGCGCTCAACGCCATGCACGTGCCCAGCGCCGACGTGATCGAAATCATCAAGGGGCTGCACCGCAACGGAAAGCTGTACGGCAAGTTGATTATCGAATGAGCCGCGCGGGAGAAACGAACTCACCGCTGAAGGATGGACATTCCTGTCCGCCTTCGGCGCCACGGACAGGGATGTCCATCGTACTGAGACAGACAGGAATGTCCATCCTACGGGCAAATTCCGAGCCGCCGCTCGCCTATCCACCGAGGAACCCCCTTCTTATGACCATTTCCATTCCTGCGCCCGCCGCGTTCGAAACCGCCCGCGCAAGCGCCGACTTACATTCCGCTGGTCGGGGCCGGCCCGGCGACACGGAAACGAAAGAAAAGTTTCACGAGATTTTGGGCGAGTTGCTGTTCGGTCAATTACTCAAGTCGATGCGGCGAACCGTCGATAAACCGGCCTACTTCCACGGCGGGCGCGGCGAGGAGGTTTTCACGCAGCAGTTCGATCAGGTGCTTGCGCAGAAGATGAGCCGAACGGCCGGCGAGCAGTTCCTCGGCCCCATGTACGAGTTGTGGTCGGCCGGAAGACGGTAACGTACCGTCTCCGTAGGATGGACATTCCTGTCCGTCTTAGGCGCGACGGACAGGAATGTCCATCCTACAAGTGACCTCTGGCCGGCCGCCCATTTCCATCCTTCAACCTACGGGACTCCTGGAATGCCCAACAACTGGGAATCGGAACTCGCGACGATGCTTGGCGACTTGCTGGGCGTGCAGGACAGTTTCCTGAAGCTGCTCGCAAAGAAGCGGGAGCTGCTGATTGCCTCCGACACGGCCGGGCTGGACGCCCTGGCCGCCGAGGAGCGGCAACTCGTCGAGGCGCTGCAAGCGTGCGTCGACCGCCGGGAAGCGCTGCTTGCCGACGCCCGGCGCGAGGGCCTCCCCTCCGACAGCATCCAGGCGCTCAGCACCGCGCTGCCGGTCGACCAGCAGCACCGCTTGCACCCGAAGGTCGCCCAGGCCAAGTCGAACAGCCGGCTGTTGCAGCACCACAGCCTCGCCCACTGGGCGGCCGTGCAGCGCAACCTGCTGCATCTTTCGCATATGCTGGAGATTATTGCGACCGGGGGGCAAATGAAGCCGACATATTCCGAAGAGGACCGATCGCGCGCGAGCGGCACCCTGGTCGACAGGGCAGCCTAGCAAAGCTGCGCAGCATGACAAAACAAGGCAAGTGTCGGCATGGCTTCTCTCTACGGCTCGATCCGGTTGGCGTCGAACACGCTGCGGGCAAACCAGATTGCCTTGCAGGTGGTCGGCCAGAACATCGCCAACGCGAACACGCCCGGCTACATCCGCGAAGACGTCATTCTCACTCCGGCCCCCACCCAGAAGTATGGAGGGTTGGTTCTGGGGATGGGGGTCCAGGTGTCGGCGGTGATTCAGAAGATCGACCATTTCCTAGAACAGCGGCTGCGGGGCGCCGTCAGCGATCAGGCCAACACCTCGACGCTCGAAGGGGCGTACGCCCAACTGGAATCGATCATCGGCGAGCTGACTGACACCGACCTGAGCACGTCGATGAACAACTTCTTTGCCGCCATCCAGGAAGTGCTCAACCAGCCGGAGGACGTTTCGGTCCGCAACCTGGCCGTCCTGCAAGGCGTGACGCTCACCCAAGACATCAACCGCATGGCGGCGCGCGCCCAGGAGTTGCGAACCGACGTCAACGGCCGCACTCAGGACATGGCGGCCAATATCAACCGACTGATCGAGGAAGTGCGGCAGTTGAACGTGCGGATTGCTGAAACCGAGGGGGGGGACATTTCCAACAGCGACGCCGTGGGGCTCCGCGATCAGCGGCTCCGCGCCCTGGAAGACCTGGCGAAGTTGGTCGACATTCGGGTCATCGAACAGCCCAGCGGAGGCGTGGCCGTCTACCGCGGCGGCGATTTCCTCGTGTACGAAGGCACCAAGCGAGAAGTGGAAGTCGTGCTGGACACCGACCGCGGCATGACCGTGGCCGACATCCACTTGAAAGACACCGACGCGCCGCTGAACCCGGGCTCCGGCGAACTGAAGGGGCTGCTCACCGCGCGCGACGACGTCCTCGGCGCCTTTCTCGACGACCTCGACGCCTTCGCCCGAACCTTCGCCGTGGAGTTCAACAAGCTGTACACGAGCGGGCAGGGGCTTCACGGCTTCGGGCAGGTGACCGGCGAGTACGCCGTCGACGACATCGACGTGGCCCTGAACCAGACCGGCCTGCCGGTTGCCCCCCAGAACGGCTCGTTCCAGGTGATGGTGTACAACACCAAGACACAGCTCACCCAGACGACCGACATCCACGTCGACCTGGACGGCCTGGGGCACGACACGACGCTGGCCGACCTGGCCGAGATGCTCAACGCCGTCGACGGCGTGGCGGCCGAGATCACGCTCGACCGGCGGCTGCGGATCGCCAGCGAGGCGCCCGACCAGCAGATCGCGTTCGCCGACGACACCAGCGGCGTGCTGGCCGCGCTCGGGGTGGCGACGTTTTTCACCGGCACGTCGGCCCGGGACATCGGAGTCAACGCCGACGTCAGGCAGGACCCGGCCAAGTTCGCCGCCTCGAAAAACGGCGTGGGGAACGACACCGAGACGGCCGTGGAACTGGCCAAGTTCCTCGACCGGCCCATTGCTTCCCACGACGGAGCCTCCATTGGAGTGCTGTACCATCGCCTGGTCGGCAAGACCACCCAGGGCTCCACCGTCGCCCGCGCCGATGCCGACGGCGCCAAGGTGTTCGAAACGACGCTGCGCGGCCAGCGACTGGCCACCAGCGGCGTCAACCTGGACGAGGAGGCAATCAAGATGATGGCCTACCAGTATTCGTACACCGCGTCGGCCAAGTACATCGCCACGTTGAGTGAATTGTTCGAAATCCTCGTAAACATCTGACCCGGGGGGGCGGGACGGAACCCAGGGTATCCCGTCCCGGTTGCGGCCATGGCTACGGCAATCACGGGCATTCCAACCACCCGGGTGAGCGACCTGTTCATCCGGCAGCGGCTCCTCGGCCAGGTGCAGTTCGACCAGGGCGAGCTGTTCCGCCTCCAGATGCAGCTTGCCACGGGCAGGCGATTCGAGACGCCCAGCGAGGCCCCCGTCGCCGCGCTGCGCATCATGAGCCTCCAGGGCTTGCTGGAGCGGAAGTCGCAGGTCGCCTCCAACCTGTCCACAAACCAAACGTACCTGAGTAATACCGAGGTGACCGTCTCCAGCGTGGCGAACACCATGGCCGAGGTTCGAGCCACGGCCCTCGGGGTGCTGGGCACCACGGCCACCGACGACCAGCGCCGAGCGGCGGCCCAGCAGGTCGGCCAGGCGCTGCAAAGCCTGATCGAGACGGGCAACCAGATGTTTCGAGGCCGATATTTGTTCGCCGGCACGCGCACCTCGGTGCGGCCGTTCACTTCCCTGCCCGACGGAACGGTTCGATACGACGGCAACGAAGGGCACATCCAGAGCTATGCCGACATCGATCTGTTGTTCGACACCAACGTACACGGTGGCGAGGTGTTCGGCGCCCTCAGCGAGCCGGTCCGCGGCGCCGTCGACCTCGACCCCAACCTCACCCACGACACCCGAATCGCCGACCTGCGCGCTGGCCAGGGCATCAGCAAGGGGAGCATCCAGATATCGGACGGCTCCGAGGTGAGCACCATCGACCTGAGTTCCGCAGAAACCATCGGCGACGTCGCGGCCCTGATCAAGGCCCATCCGCCCGAGGGCCGCGAACTGTACGTCGAGGTGACCAGCACCACTCTCCGCATTCAATTGGCCGGGGCGACTGGCAACCTGTCCATCCACGAGGTGGGCAGCGGCACCGTGGCCCATGAACTGGGAATCCTGCGCGGCGTCGGCGTCGGAACGCAGCCGATTGAGGGCCGCGACCTCGACCCCGTGCTCCGCGGCACCACCGCGCTGGACGATGTCCTCGGTGTGCGCGCCCGGGCAGTGCTCCACTCGCCGGGCACCGACAACGACATCCGCATCGTGGCCGACGAGCCGGGCGAGGCTCTGAACGGCTTGAACGTCGCGGTGGTCGACGATCCGGACGTGACCGCCGGGAACGAGTACGCCGAGTACGACCCCGGCGACCCCGACGATCCCGACAGCCCGCCGACCATGACGGTCTACATCCGCGCGGGGGCGTCGACGGCGGCCGACGTGGTAGCCGCCGTCAACGCGTTCACTGACGCGGAGGACCTGCCCTATACGGCCATGGTCGACCGGCTCGACGACGTCAACGGCGGCCGCGGCGCGGTCATGGCCGGTGCCGCCGCCGTGGTGGCCGAAGGTCGCGGCGAGGCGTTCGACCGGCGCGGACTGCGCATCGAGAACAAGAACGGGTTCTACGACGTCGACTTCGAGACCGCCCGAACCGTGGAAGACCTCCTCAACAAGCTCAACGGCTTCGGCGCCGGCGTGCTGGCCGAGATCAACCGGAGCCGGACGGGAATCGACCTCCGCTCCCGGGTGAGCGGCAGCGACTTCATGATCGGCGAAAACGGCGGCGGCACCGCGGCGCAGTTGGGCCTGCGCACTTTCACCCTCGATACGCGGCTGGAAGACCTCAACTACGGCCGGGGCATCCACCCCGTCGACGGCACCGACTTCACCATCACCCTCGCCGACGGCGAGGTCTTCGAGGTCGACGTGAGCGGGCTGACCACCATCGACGAGGTGATCGAGCATCTCAAGGCATTGGCGCCGGACAAATTGGAGGCCCGCCCGGCCGAGTACGGCAACGGAATTACCCTGATCGACGCCAGCGGTGGCGCGGGCACACTCAAGGTGGAACGCGAAGTCACCAGCACGGCCGCAGTCGAGTTGGGCCTGATCCCGGCCGGGCAGTCTTCCGCGACGGGCCGTCCCGCCGGCGGCGAGCAAATCCTCGAGGGCCGCGACGTGCGCCCCCTGGAAACCGAAAGCCTCTTCACCGCCTTGATTCGCCTCCAACATGCCCTGGAGGCCGACGACGTGGGCGGCGTCCAGCGAGCCGTCGAGATGCTCGACCGCAAGGTGGTCGATCTGAACTTCGCCCGCGCCGAACTGGGCGCCCGGCAGCAGTCGCTCGACCTGCTCCAGTATCGGATCGACACCGAGGAGATCGAGCTGCGCTCCGTCCTGTCGTTGGAGTACGACGCCGATCTGGCCGAGGTCGTATCGAACCTTACGGGCCGGCAGGCGGCCTTCGAGGCCTCGCTTCGGTCCATGGGCAGCATTCTGCGGGTATCGCTACTGGATTATCTGTAGGGGAGCCGGCCGCTCCCGCTTCGGCCGCGCACGCTCCCTCCCCTTTGCCCTTTCCGCCGGGTATAATTCGGTCGGTAACATTTCCGACCCCCATGCCCCGGTAACCGCGTGCCGACTGCCGCTTCCACGCCTCGCATTACCGCCTTCGGTTTCCAACCGGGTGAAATCCTGGCCGGAAAGTACGAGGTGCTCGACCAGCTTGGCCGGGGCTGGGAGGGCGAGGTGTACCTGGTTCGGGAATGCGCGACGGGCATCGAGCGGGCGGCGAAAGTCTGGTTCCCGCACCGAAACATACGGAACCGGGCCGCCCGGTTCTACGCAAAGAAACTACACAAACTCCGCCACTGCCCCATCCTGATCCAGTACCACACCCAGGAAACCATCGAGTTCCGCGGCCGGCGCGTCCGCTTCCTGGTGTCGGAATACGTCGAGGGCGAATTGCTGCGCAAGTTCATCGGCCGGCAGCCCGGCCGCCGGCTGACTGTGTTCGAGGCCTTGCACGTGCTGCACGCCCTTGCGTCGGGCATCGAGCAGATCCATCACGTGCGGGAATACCACGGCGACTTGCACGACGAGAACGTCGTCATCCGCCGCCGCGGCATTGCGTTCGAGTTGAAGCTGGTCGACATGTTCCATTGGGGGCCCGCCAGCCCGGAAAATATCCACCAAGACGTGGCCAACCTGGTGCGCCTCTTTTACGACGCCGTGGGCGGCGCCAAGCGATACCCGCGGCAGCCGGCCGTGGTCAAGGACCTCTGCTGCGGTCTGAAACGGTCGTTGATCCTGCGGAAGTACCGTACCGCAGGGCAGTTGCGGCAGTACCTGGAGACGTTGCCTTGGGATTAGGTCGCGGGGCCCTTGCCCTTGAGGTCCTCCAGCCGGGCCCAGCCCTCGTACGCCTTGGTGGACCCCTATTACATTGGCGAGGCCTGCACCTAGAAACGGAAGAGCCAAAAAACGGAAGCCGAATGCGTTTTGGGCCGGCGCCGAACGCCGGCCGACGACGGCACACGGGCGGAGGGCGGACCGCGGCAGGTGGGCCGGAGAGCGGCCCGCGGGTATCGTTTGCGATTAGATAGCAGAAGATCGCGACGGCCGCGGAGGGACGCCACGCGCGGAGGGACGCCACGCGCAGCAGGACGCTCCACGATGCAGGGACATGCATCGGTGCGTCTGGACCAACCCGCGCGTGCGATGGGGCCCGAGCATGACTCCAGCCGCAGGCACACGCGCGTGAGCTTGGCAGTTGAGGGGCCGGTCGCTCAGGCGCCTACCAGCATACCGGCCCGGCATCGTCTGTAAAGCGGGTGTCCTCTCCTCGTACGCGTCAACGGAACAGGCAAGGCTGCTTGTCGCGACAACGCCGCTTCTTCGCGCGGGGCGCTTTCGGAGGCAGTTCCACCCCGCAAATCTGTGCGTCGATCGCCTTGGCGATCGGGCTTAACCGCATCCTGCCCAGCGTCCCCTCGCGCCGCGGCAGACTGGCCAACACCGTGGCGAACGCCTCATGCACGACCATCACCGTGCCCACCTGAGCGTGAAACCTGGCCGCCCCCGTCACGTTGCCGTCATCGACGCCCCAGAAGATCTTCAGCCGCGCGTCCACCCGCTCGACCGTCGGCCGGCCCTTGTACAGCCGCTCGAATTGCTTCGTGGCACGCGGAATCGCTGGAAACCGGCGCACATCGATCTCTTGTTTCACCCGGACCGTCAAGCCGTACTTCTTGCCCGCGTTGCAACGCCGACTCATCGAGCATTCCCACCCCTCATGCACCGCCGGACACCGGTATTTCAACGTCCCCCGCGACGGTTCGTGGCCGATGTAGGCCATGCGGTGCCGCACGATCGGCTTACTCTCCGTATCGTAGCAGTGCAACGTTCCCGCCTCGTCGTACACGATGTTCGAGTTGCCGTCGTGACCGGGAAGCATCTTTTCATCCTCGCCCTTCCATAACGAGCGGTTTTGGATCACCGGCTTGATACCCGCCTCCCGCAGCTTCTGATGGACCTTCGTGTCGTCAGCCGCCTTGTCATAAGCGAGCGTTTCGATCCGCCCGGCAGGAACGTTCGATTGGCCTTGATCCACCAGCGCCGGCAGCACTTCGTTGTCGCCCGCTTTCGTCGAACTGACCTGGTATGCCAACGAGACTTCATGCCGCGTATCGACCAGCAGGTGCAACTTGAAGCCGAACCACTCGACAACCCGAGTGACCCGTCCGTCTTCATCCGTATATTCCTTGCGGCCGCCGGCAGGCTGTGGCAAACCATATTGGTCCAGTTCGATCTTCGGCGCCGCCTTGGGACCGGACGGCTCGGCCTGCGTTTTCGCGGCGCGGGTGCCTCCTCCCGTTGCCCCTTGTTGGGGGGTGCCGGTGTCGCCGGTTGCGGACATCGCGTCACCGGAACCGTTCGCCCCGGCCGGTCC
>PWXP01000217.1 GCA_003561895.1 Planctomycetaceae bacterium
CCGTGGTGGTCGATCTGCGCCGGGAGCCGAGTATCGGCAAGTTCCTGATGTTCTTCCACGGCGTGGGACCGGGCCGAACGCGAACCATGGACAATACCTTCGCCAACTGCTCGATCGGCATCGCCTGGAGCGACGACCTGGTGCAGTGGGACTGGCCGTGTAAAGCGTAACACCAACATGCCAAAGGAGAACTTTCCATGAACAAAACCCTTTCCTTTTGTATTGCTGCCCTATTCCTTGCTTTGCCGGCCACTGTGGCCGCGTCCGAAGAACCCGAACTGCCGCGCATGTATTTTGCCGACACGGTGTCGGGCCAGCCGTTCGCCAAGGACCCCACCGTCGTAAGGTTCCAGGACCGCTACTGGCTCTATTACTCGTTGCGGTCGTACCCGGGCAAGCCGACGCGGGGCTGGAACATCGGCATCGCCACCAGCGACAACCTGGTCGACTGGGAGAAGGTGGGCGAATTGACCAATACGGGCGAAGCGGAGAGAAACGGGTTCGCCGCGCCGAACGCCATCGTGCTGGACGGCAAGATTCACCTGTTCTACCAGTCGTACGGAAACGGCCCGCGCGACGCCATCTGCCACGCCTGGTCGGAGGACGGCGTGAACTTCACCCGAAACCCGACCAACCCGATCTTCCGCCCCACGGGCGACTGGAACAACGGCCGGGCGATCGACGCCAGCGTGATCGAGCATGAAGGCCGCCTGCTGCTGTACTGGGCCACGCGCGACCCGGGGCACAAGATCCAGATGCAGGGCGTATCGGCGGCACCGATCGACAGCGACTTCACGCGCGAGCAGTGGACGCAACTGAACCCGGACGGTCCCATCCTCAAGCCCGAACTGCCCTGGGAAACGCGGTGCATCGAGGCGGCGGCCCCGGTGCGGCAGGACGGCCGGCTGTACATGTTTTACGGCGGGGGCTACAACAACGACCCGCAGCAGGTCGGCGTGGCCGTCAGCGACGACGGGATCGAGTTTACGCGCCTGTTCGACGAGCCGCTCCTGCCCAACGGGCCGCCGGGAAGCTGGAACTCCAGCGAGTCGGGCCACCCGTTCCTGTTCCGCGACGAGGATGGGCAGGATTACCTGTTCTACCAGGGCAACAACGACGGCGGGCGGACCTGGTACCTTTCCGTGGTGCCGATCGACTGGGAGGACGGCCTGCCGGTGCTCGCCCCCGAGAAGCTGCCGCCCCGGTGAGGAACCAAACAAGCCGGAGCTGTGCATGCCACGCCAATGTCGTAGGCACACCTTATCGTTCCCCTGGGCGTCGATCCAGTCGAGGATCATCCGCACGTATCCTCCGGGCGCGCTGCACGAGCCCCGGGCCACGCGAGGGCGATTGTCGCCCCCCGCCGTCGACCGGCCCGGCACCAGCCGCGACCGGCACCCGCAAAGTGAGGCTGCTGGGACTCGAACCCAGGACCTACGGATTAAAAGTCCGTTGCTCTGCCAACTGAGCTACAGCCTCATGGGAGGGAGGTGGCTATGACGCTAAATCGCGCACATTGGGGGGAAACCAAGCCCCCGCTCGGCGCCCCGGCAAACAGGCTCGCTGCCGATTCAGTGCAGCGTTCAGCGGCCACAAATCGGTTGGGCTCTTCCGTTTCTAGGTGCAGCCTCGCCAATGTAGATAGGCACACGCCGCTGTGCCGTCCCCAAGTAACGCAGGTCTGCACCTAGAAACGGAAGCGCCATCGCTTCTTTCGCCGAGGATTCCCTTAGTTTAGCAGATTTCCGGCGACCGGCTAGCGGGAATTATTCTTGCCCGGGAACAATTACCCCACTTCTCAGCCGGCAAGCGAGGCGCCTACGCTTCCACCTCGCGGGAAGCCAGGTGACAAGAGGGGCTCTTGCTCGGGTGGAACTCGTTCTGAATGATGGCGGTCACTTCGGCATGGTCGAGCAGGCTCTATTTGGAAAGGTTGGCTTGCCTTGGATCGTCGACGGCCGCATCGCGCGGCGCCAACGCGGCTTGCGGTGCGTTACCCTGTACGTCCCGGCGAAACCAGTGGCGCTTTCGAGCGGCGAAATGGGCCGGCGGTCCGCACCATTGTGCCGGCGGGCAGCCGGCGGCCCGACGCCGAGGTAAGCACCAGCGGTCCGGCGTCGACCGAGGCGAACGCATCGTCGCCGAACGCCTCGCGGGTCATCGCGGCAAGCCGGTCGGGGCCGAAGCCGGGCGTGTGGCAGGTGAGCAGGACGAAGCGGGGCCGGCCGCCGGTCAGTTCGGCGCACGCGGCCAGCAGGCCCGCCAGGGGCTTCGACAGCCGCCACACCTCGCCGCGCCGGCCGTGGCCGTAACTGGGCGGGTCGAGAATCACCGCGTCGTACCGGCTGCCGCGCCGCAGCTCGCGCCGCACGAACTTGCGCACGTCTTCGACGATCCAGTGGATCGGGCGTGCCTCCAGCCCGGAAAGCCCCGCGTTCCGCCGCGCCCAGGCGACGATGTTCTTGGCGGCGTCCACGTGCACGACCTCGGCGCCCGCCGCCGCGGCGGCCAGGGTGCTGCCTCCGGTATAGGCGAACAGGTTGAGCACACGCCTCGGGTTTCCGGCCGCGGCGCCGGCCCGCACACGTTCGCGGATCCAATCCCAATTATCAGCCTGCTCGGGGAAGAAGCCCACTTGCCCCTGCGGTGTGAGTTTCAGTTCGAACGTCATGGCCGAGTGCCCGACGGTCCACGGATCGGGCGGTTCGCGCGAACGCAGCCACTCGCCTTTCCGCGGCTCGTCGCGTTCGAATCGCGCGTCGGCGGCCGCCCAGGCCTCCGGTTCGGCCTTGGCGAGGCCCTCGGCGGTCGGGCAGGGCCGGTCGGCGACAAACGTTCCGAACCGTTCCAGGCGGCGTCCTGCGCCGAAGTCGAGAAGCTGATAACCGTTCACCGGGGACTGTCCCCTTACGGGCCTCGGTTGCAGAAGCTGGTACTGCCGGGCGTCGCACATGCCGACCAGTAAACCGCGCCCCGGCGTTCTCTTCAAGGCGCCCCCGGCGCCGGCCCCCGCTGGTCCGCCTTCTTGGAGTGCGGCCGGTTCGCGGCGCAGGCGTTTTTCGGCAAGACCAAGCGGGCCCAGGATCCGCCCGGGCCCATCCAGCGAGGAGCACATCATGAAACGACGTTCATTTCTGAAAGTGGTGGGCGGCGGGATCGGCGCCGGAGGCCTGACCGTCGGACCGCCGGCCGGCTCGCCCGCCGTGGCGGGGTCGCAAGAGGGAGCCATGCCTCGCCGGCTGTTGGGACGCACGGGAATGGACATCTCCATTGTCAGCTTTGCCGGCCTCGCCCTGATCCACCAGGACCAGGAACCCTCGACGGCCTCCGTGCACGACGCATTCGAGCGGGGTGTAAACTTCTTCGACGTCGCTCCCAGCTTCGGCCGTGGCGACGCCGAGATCAAGCTGGGCAACGGGCTGTGGGGGCTCGACCGCAGCCGCTACTTCCTGGCCAACAAGACGCGGCTGCGCGACAAGGAAGGCGCGCGGAAGGAACTGGAACTGTCGCTCGAACGGGCGCATACCGACCACTTCGACAGTCCGTGGAAATACCCATGGGCAGGATGCCCATGGTACGGCAAAAGCGCAATTCTCTCCCGCGTCAGGTATAGCTTCGCCATTGTCGGCCGGAACGCGGGGGATGTCAACGTGACGCGCCGCCCGGGTCAGCCGATTGCCCTCGGCGGGCAATCGGCGTATACTGGCGGGACAGGGTTCTTGAACCGGAGCCCCCTGGTTTTGCCGGCAACGACGGTGCCGGGCGTGGCTTCCCCCCATCCACCGAAAGGAAACCTTCCGATGCGTGCCTTCCAGTCGCCCCGCCTGTCAGAAAATTCGCGTTGGTTCTTGATGTATCTAGCGGCAGCGGCCGTGTGGTGCATAACCTGGGTGCCAGCGTGGGGGTGTAACGTGCCGGTGTTTCGCTACGCCCTGGAACGCTGGGCCCCCGACCCCTATTACTTGGGCGTCTTCCACACGGCCGACGATGAGCAGGCCGTCAGTGGTCTGCTGGCGACCCTGGAGGATCGGCCGGTGAATGTCTTCGCCGAGGGGGTCGACGTGGACGAACTCGAGGAGGACGATTGGCGCCTGTCCGGCATCGAACTGGACCGCGAGAACCTACCCTGGGCGGTAATGCGTTACCCCCCGCGAGGCCCGCAGACGCCCCCGATTGCCTGGTCGGGTCAGTTGGACGAAGAGACACTCGACTTGCTCACCAACTCAAGTGTCCGGCAGGAAGTGGTCCGCCGGCTGCTGACCGGCGAGTCGGCCGTGTGGGTGTTCGTCGAAAGCGGCGACCCCGAGAAGGACGAGACGGCGAGAAAAACCGTGGAGCGCTACTTGGCTGAAGCCAAGAGCAAGCTCCGCATTCCGGGGGTCGAGGAGTTGGACTATTCGCCGACCGACCCCGACGCGGCTCCCGCGCCCACTGCGGCGTTGCCGGCATTTGACGATATGGCGGACGCCATTCCCCTGAAAGTCGACTTCTCGCTCTTGTCGGTATCGCGCGAGAACGCCGCGGAACAAGGGTTCCTGACGATGCTGCTGAACTCGGAGCCCGACCTCGGCGAATACGCCGGCGAGCCGATGGTGTTTCCCGTCTTCGGGCAGGGTCGCGCCTTGTGGGCGCTGGTGGGCAAGGGCATCAACGCCGAGAACATCTTCGAGTCGTGCATGTTCCTCACCGGTCCGTGCTCCTGCCAGGTCAAGAGCATGAACCCCGGCACCGACATGATGATGGACTTCGACTGGTGGGGCGCGTTGGAAGGCCGGGTGCCGCCGCCGCCGGAGATTTCGCCCGATATGCTCACCAGCGTGGCGCCGTTGCTGGACGACGACGCGATGGACGAACCCGACCGCGTGGCGACGATTTCCGAGGAGATCGACGGCGGCCATGAACCGCGTGAGGCGGCCGATTCGCCGGAAGTGGCCGGTGCGGCTCCCGTCCGGCCGGCGGCTCCGGAGGGCAGCCGAGCGCCGGATACGGATTCGCCGGGCGCCGGCCCTCCGATGTTCGTGGTAACCGGCGCGGTGCTGGGCGGCCTGCTGCTGGTCGTGGCCGCGGCAACCGCGGTGCTTTTGGGAAAGAGGAAGGAGTAGCGCCGCGCCGGGGCGAGATGGCGGCGGCCTTTCGAGCGGGAACGGAGGAGGTCGAATTATGGAGTGCCTCAGAGGGAGCGGTCCTCTGCTGCGCGGTCTGCAGGCAGCCGTGTTTTGGGTTCTGGCGTGGGCGGCCGTGGCAGGATCGGTGGCGGTAGCCCAGGAGGCCGAGGTCCGGGCCCATTTGGCGGCAGGCGAGTTCGCGCCGGCCCTGGCGCTGGCCCGGCAGGCGCCCGGCGCCCGGCAGCCGGACACACTCCTGGCCGAGGTGGCCGCGGCCCAAGCATCCTCCGGCGCGCGGGAGGCCTCGCTGCGCACCGCGGCCGAGATCAGCGACGATCGGACGCGCACGGCGGCGCTGGGCCGTGTGGCGGGACAGCCGTGGGGCGGGCGTGGCGGCGCCGCCCAGGCCGACTTCGACTCGCTCATCGAACTGATCACCTCGACCGTGAATCCCCAAACTTGGGACCAAGTGGGCGGGCCGGGGTCCATTGCCCCATTCCCTACCGGAGTGTACATCGACCCGGCCGGCGTGCTGCAGCCGCTGTTGGGGCAGGATACGACCGGCCAGCTTGCCGCGCTGCGCCGCGCGAGTCTGCCGGGCGCAGGCCATGCCGACGCGCGGCGCAGCGCGCCGCTGAGGAAGATATCGCTCCCCCGCCTGGAACGGGCGGCGCAGCTCCGGCTCGCGGCGGGCAAGCCGCTCACCGAAGCGATGCGGGTGCTGGCCGGACTCCAGCGGGTGCAGTACGTCTTCGTCTACCCGGAGTCCGGCGACCTGGTACTGGCCGGGCCCGCCGGCGACTGGCAGTGGGCGTCGGAGAATCGGATCGTCAACACGGAAACCGGCCTGCCCGTCGTCCGCCTCGACGACCTCGTCGTGGTGCTGAGGCACACGATGACCTCTGCGGACGCGAAGTTCGGCTGCCTGATCGCGCCCCGCCAGGAAGCGCTCGCGCGGACCCAGGCGTTTCTGAACGAATCGGCCAAGACCTCGATTCCCGTCGGCGGGCGGGCGCGGTGGCTCGAACAGTTGCGGGCGAGCGTCGGGGCGCAGGATATCGAGGTGTACGGGCTCGACCCCCGCACCCGCGCCGCGCGCGTCATGGTCGAGGCCGATTACCGGATGAAGCTCGTCGGCATGGGGCTCGAGGAGGGCGTACCCGGCGTGCGGAGCTACCTCGACCTGATCGACGTGCCGCGGGGCGAGGCGCCGCCGCCGATGGACATCCTCCGGTGGTGGTTCACGCTCAACTACGACGCGGTCGTCACTGCCAAGGAGCGCAACGCCTTCGAGCTGCGGGGCCAGGCGCTTGAAGTGCTCAGTGAGAACGAGAAGCTGGCGGCCGACGGGCGGCGAATCCCTACCGGCCGGTCGGAAGAACTCAACCGGCAGTTCGCCCGGAGCTTCACACAACACTTCGACGCCCTGTGCAGGAAGTACCCGATCTACGCCGAATTGCGGAACCTTTGCGACCTGGCCCTTGCCTGCGCGCTGATGCGCGAAGAGAAGCTTCCCGAACAAGTAGGCTGGCACATGACCTGTTTCGGGGACGAAGAGGCCTTCGCGGTCGAACTGGGGCCCGCCCCGCGCGAGGTCGATACGGTGATCAACCACCGGGTCGTCCACCGCATTCACGTAGTCGCCGGCGTCAGCGGCGGGGTGCGCATCGATCCGACCCCGTTGGTTGCCGCGGGAGCCGTACAGGTTGACCGTTACGGCGAGCTTCGGGAGCGCCGAGCCGCGGCGCCGAGGGAACTGCCGGTCGACGCCTGGTGGTGGGACTGAGCCCACCGGATTCTTTACGTGAAGGGTTTTGGAGTTGCGGGGGCAGCGACATAAGCACGACGCGGCAACCGGTGGGTGCGGCGGTCCGGCCGCACCTGGTCGCTGGCGCTTCGTGCCGGAATCGCCGCAGCCATGCTCCCGGACCGCCTCCGCTCGGTCGCCGGTGACGCGGGTGCCACTGCTTCCGCCTGCGCTGGTCGTCGTCGGCATTCTGTTGCTCGTGCCGTGGGCGGCGGTCTTTGCCGAAGACGCCGTCTCGGCCACGGTCGGGGGCGAGCCGATCCACGCGCGCGAGGTCGACGCGCTGCTCGACGAAGCCCTGCGCCGGCACAAGGTCGACGCGGCCGCGATGCCCGAGCTTCGACGCCGCCTGCTCGAGGAGCTGATCGCCCGCCGTCTCGTCCTGGCGTACGCGGAAAGGACGGGCACGGGCGCCGGCAGGGAGCAGATCGACGAGGCGGTCGGCGCGCTGCGCGCCCAGCTTGAGCGCGCGGGAACAACGCTCGAGGCGCACCTCGCGGAGCAGGGACAGACCGCGGCCGAGTTGCGCCGCGAGTTGGCCTGGACCCTCACGTGGCGCAAGTACCTGGAACGGTACCTGACCGACGCCCGCCTGAAGGCCCACTTCGATTCCCATCGGCGGTCGTTCGACGGCACCGAACTCGACGTGAGCCAGATCTTGCTGCGTCCTGCCGACGAGAGTCCCAAGGCGCGCAGTCAAGCGGTCGAGCAGGCCCGCGCGATCCGTGAGCAAGTCCTCAGCGGCAAGACGACTTTCGCCGAAGCGGCGCGCCGGCACTCGCAGGCTCCCAGCGCCCGGGACGGCGGACGGCTGGGACCGATCGGGCGGCGGGGTCCGATGACCGAGCCCTTCACCGCTGCCGCCTTCGAGTTGCGTGAAGGCGCGCTAAGCCCGCCCGTCGTCACCGAGCACGGCGTCCACCTGATTCGCTGCGACGCCGTCCGACCCGGCAACCGCACGTGGACCGACGTGCGCGAAGCACTATCCACGGCCCTGGCTCGCGAGTTGCTGGAGAGGCTGGCACGCTACGAGCGGCGGTTCACGAAGGTGCGCGTGGCAGGACGGAATGACGAGTGATGAAGGATGCGCGGTCAGCGACGGCCCACCCCGGCTACTGGTTTCCATCGGCGGCCGGAAGCAGGTTCGGGACCGTGCTTGCCCCCAATCGCCCGCGGCGGCAGAATGACGAGTGTGGGACGATTGGAACGGCCCGGTCGGCCGGCGCGTTTCACGCCGACGGCGCGGACATAACTTCGGGAGAAAGAGGCCATGAAGAATGCGACGTTGTTTTTGCGTGTGGGCGTGTTGCTCGGGCTGCTCGGAGGGGCCGTGCCGGCCTATTCGAGCGAGGGTGTGAAGACCACCGAGGGCGATCGGCCGCCGGAGCCCGAGGCGAACTCAGGGCACGAGGCGGAACCGGAGCGCGAACCGGCGAAGCGCGCCGCGGAGCCCATCGTGCTGACCGAGGCCGATGCGGGCAGGACAATCGAGGCGACCGTCGGGCAGGAGATCGTCATCCGCCTGAAAGGGAACCCGACCACCGGTTTCCGCTGGGCGGTCGGGCCCATCGAGGGCGAGGCGCTGGAGCAAAAGGGCGAAGTGGCCTACGAGGGCCCCGCCCGTGCCCTGCCGGGCGCCGGCGGCACCTTCATTGCCCGGTTCAAGGCCGTCGAGCAGGGCGAGGCGACCGTGGCGATGTGCTACGCACGGCCGTGGGACGTGGACCACGAGCCGGCGAAGACCTTCGACGTGACGGTGAAGGTGGCCGGCGCGGCGGAGGTCCCGGCGGTGCGCATCCTCAATCAGTGGCAGGGCAGTCAAGGGGGCCGGACGCCGGGCCGCCGGGTCATCACCGATCCGAAGAGCTTCCAGGCCGCGTGGAAGGCACGCGGCCGCGGCGAGCCGCCGGAGGTCGACTTCACCCGGCACACGGTGCTCCTGGTCGACATGGGCGTGCGAAACACGGGCGGCTACGCCGTCACGATCCAAGCGGTCGAACGGAAGGACGGGAAAGTGGTCGCCGCGGTTCGTTCGACCGCTCCCGGGCCCGGCGACATGGTGACCCAGGCCCTGACCAGTCCGTGGTGTATGGCCGAGATCGACGTCGCCGGCAAGGAGGTGGAGTTCGTCGAGGCGCGCCCCCGGCGCGCCGATCGCTGGCGCCCGATACTGCCGCCGAGACGGGTCCCGCGGCCGCTCCGCTGAACAACCGGGACGATGGCGCGCGATAGACCGTTTCGCCGCGAACCCCGCGCCGACCGGGTGGAACCCCTTGCTGGCCTCCATCGGCCGGGCGATGCCGTAGACCCCGGTGGGCCGCAGCCCGCAAACCGCAACAGGTTGGGCGCCTACGCTTCCGCACGGGCCAGCAGGGCAATGATCTCGCGGCTGACTTCCTCGACCGACTTGCCGGTAACGTCGACCGTTTGCCATCCGTGCCGGCGGGCGAGCTGGCCGGCGTAGTCGAGTTCGCGGCGAATGCGGTCGAGGGTGGCGTACGACTCGACGGGAATGCCCGTCCGCTCGGCACGCACCCGGCGCAGCTCCCGCAGTCGATCCCGCGACATGCGGAGGTACACGACCCGGTGGGCGGGGACTTGTAGGAGCGGCTCGGGCGGGGCCATGTCGGGAATGATCGGCACGTTGGCCGCGAACCACCCGCGGTAGGCCAGGTACAGCATGGTGGGCGTCTTCATGGCGCGCGACACGCCGACCAGCACGACCTCCGCCCGACCAAGGTCATCCACATTCTGGCCGTCGTCGTGGTGGAAGGCGAAGTCGACGGCGTCGATCACCCGCTCGCGCGCCTCTTGAAGCTGGCGGAACAGGCCCGGCCTCTCTTGAGGCATGCGGCTGAGGTGCCTGGCCAACCGCTCCAGCATGGGCCCGAGCACGTCGAGGGAATCGACGTCGCGGCGCCGGCTTTCCTCGAGCACCAGGCGCCGCAGCCCCGCCGTCACCAGGCTGTACAGCAGCAGCGCGTTCCCGCCGGCCGCCTCCCGGACCACATCGGTCACCTCCTGTTCGGAGCGGGTATTCGCGCGGCGAATGATCCGCACCGGCGGGTCTTCGAACTGCGCCAGCGCCGCCCGCACCAGCCGGACCGCCGTTTCCCCCGTCGAGTCGGATAGAACGTACACGTTCAGCATGGTTACATTCGCCGCCCCTCCTGCATCAGCTCCATCAGATCAATCGGCTTTCCGTGCTCGGGAACGTGGACGTTCCTGCGCCCGCCCTCGCGGAGCTGCGCCGCGCGGGTCTTCAGCTCCTCGGGACCGCCGTGGAGCAGCAGGATGGGCGCCGAAGGGTGGACGTGGCTGAGCCAGCGGTCGATGTCGGTCGCGTCGCCGTGGCCCGAGAAGCAGCCGAATGAATGCACCTCGGCCGCGACCCGCGTGGGCTTCCCATCGATGGCCAGTTCTCGCGCTCCCGACCGCAATCGGCCCGTGGCGGTATGCGGGTGCGAGTAGCCGACCAGCATCATGGTGGTCGAGGCCTCGGGCAACAGGGCGCGGAGCATCCTGCGCATCCAGTCGGTGTAGGTGATGTCGCTGGTGGAAATGATGATGCTTGGCTTGGGCAGCTTGGCGGGGGAGGGTACGGTGGTGAGGATTTCGCGGGGCGAGAAGGGGTCGGCCCGCGCGGCGACCTCCTCGCGGAACCAGCCGGCCCGTTGGTGCTTGCGGTAGAGGGCAGTAACCTCGTTGGCGGTAGGCGAGGGGCAGTAGATCGGAACCGACTCGGGAAGCAGCCCCTCCTCCTGGGCAAGCCGTAGTTCGTACAGGATCCGCTGGGTCCGGTCCAGCGCGAAGCAGGGGATCCACACGACGCCGCCCTGGGCAACGGCCTCGCCAACCCGGCTGCGGAACTGCTTGCGTTGGTGGGCCACTTCGTGGTCGCGCCGGGTGGTGCCGTAGGTGGCCTCTACGAACACGGCGTCTACGTTGGGCGCCGGCCGGGGCCCGGCGGTCACCGCCGAAAGATCGCTCCCCAGGTCGCCCGAAAACAGCACCCGCCGGCGCCGCCCCTCCAATTCGACTTCCACCACGACGCTGGCCGAGCCGGGGATGTGCCCTGCGTCCAGCAAGCCGGCGCGCACCCCCGGCGCCAACCGGATCGGCACGCCGTACTCCACCGGGCGCGCCTGGGTCAGGATGGCCGCGACCTCGGCCGGCACGCACGCGCGGCACAGCGTGGTCTCGACGGGCGGCTCGGTCCGGCGGAGCATTTCTTCCAATTCCTCGGCGGTGCCCGTGGCCGTGGCGAAGTTGTGGCTCGCAATGCTCTGCGCGTAGTGGCAGTCCCGCCAGTGGACCGCCATCTTGCGCCCGGTCGATTGGACCCGCGCCCGCGACCGCTTCGACCAGACCCACTTGCGCGTCTGCCGCCGGTCGAATCGCACAGCGTTGCCGAGCATCGGCTCCAGCAACAGCGTGGTTGGCTGGGTGGCGAAGATCGGCCCCCGGAAACCCGAATTGACCAGAAGCGGCACGCGCCCGCTGTGGTCGGCGTGGGCGTGGGTCAACAGCAGGGCGCCCACCCGGGCGGCGTCGGCGGGCAGCGCGGCGGAAAGTCGGTCGGCCTCACGTTGGGCACCGGGCCCTTCGCCGTCTGGGAAGAACGCGCCGCAGTCGATCATCCACCGGCCGTTGCCCGTGTCGAGCACGTGAAGCGACCCCGACACGCGCCCGGCCGCGCCCCAGCAGGTGACCACGAGTTGGGTGGGGAGCGGCGCAGCCTGCGGTTCCGCCTCCGGCGAGGCGCCCGCCGCAAGGCCGTTGCCGGCATACAGCGCGGAGCACAGCGCGAGCAAGGCCGGAAGGCCCAGGGCAAGCCAAGATGATCGCGTCGATTTCATCGGTAACCTCTGAGTTTTGGGGCGACCCGCTGCCCGCGCTGCGACCGGTTCACTGCGGCACCTGGACCGCTTGCCCGGCGGCCATGGAGCCCAAGTTACGGAACAGCAGGGTGCAAATATGCTCGCTGATGAAATGGACCGATCCGTCGGCCATGCCGAAGGCGGCGCCGCCGGGATGCTCGCTGCCGGGCGACTCGAAGAACCAGTTGTTCATGCCGCCCGTCTGCCGGCTGCCGCCTACTTCATTATCGTTGGTTGTGAACAGTGAGGCGCTTCCGCCGACAGCCCAGCCGTCCTGGCTTCGGTAATGGGTAGGCGGTTTGGAAAGTCGCTGCAGTTCACCAACCATGATGGTGTTGCTGGTGCCGTCGCGGACGTCGCGGAAGCGGGAACTGCGGTTGGGCCGGAAGATCCCCTGCCGCGCCGGTTGCCACCAATACTCGTCGCGGGCTTGGACGTCGGTGGCAATCCATTCGTGTGGCGGGTTATTATACAGGAAGTTCCCCCCGCCGGCGCACCCGCCGTAGTCGGTGCCGCCGCGGGTCCAGTTCGGGTCGATCATCCGGTCCGCGTCGTCCGACCGCAGGCCGTTGCGACGGCTGGGGCAATAGAACGCGGCAATATCACTCTGCGCCAGACCGGCGTTTCCCCGGACGTTCGTTCCGAAGTCCCAAGTCCCGTAAATGTGCGCCTGTTCGAGGAACGGCAGCGTTTGAAGCATCCAACTAGTGCCATGCAGGCCCGACCCGCTGGAGTTTCGCGCGTCGTTCCATGGGTCGTACCGGGTCGTTTCCACGGCGATGCAGCCCGGCGGAAAGGCCCCCAACGCCTGGGCGTAGTTGTGCAGCGCCAGACCCATCTGCTTGAGGTTGTTTGCACACTGCATCCGGCGGGCGGCCTCCCGCGCGGCCTGCACCGCGGGCAGCAGCAGGGCAATGAGAATGCCGATGATGGCGATGACCACGAGCAGTTCGATCAGTGTAAAACCACCCGAAAGAGCTACTTTTCGGCGCATGGCTCGTCCTCGGTAGCTGCTCACCAGGGGACTGTCCCAATTGCCCCCCCGGCATGGGGTTCGGGAACAAACTTGCAGTTGAACTCGCGACCGGCCATGTTGGAGTTCACGCTTTAGCGTGCGGGCCGAGCATGTGCGGTAATTGGCACGCTAAAGCGTGAACTCCAACATGACGGTGTCGTAGCCCTTGCAAGTCCGTTCCGGCGGAGCCCAGCGCGCTTTGGCCGGTCGAACCACCGTTACGGCCGCGAAAGTGGGACGGTACATACCTCCACCAGTGGAAAATGCAGCGCCCGCTGCCGACCGGTGACCGACTGCCGGAACGCCGCCACCCGGCACTACCCACCATTTTCCCGTCCTGCCGGGGCGCGTGCCACCCCGGCCCCCATGCCACGACTCCGCTCGCGCGATGGCCTAATCGGGCAGTTGCACCGGCTGCCCGTCGACTGTCATGCTCTTCCCGTCGGCCATGCTTCCTAGGTAGCGGAAAACTTCTCTGTCGATGGTCTCGCTGATGAAGTGCACCGAGCCATCGGCCATGCCGAAGTTGGCGCCGCCGGTATGGCGGCTGCCGGGCGACTCGAAATAGTCGTTGTTGATCCCGCCCACGTCCTCGGCAAAACCCTCGTGGGTGGAGAACAGCGTGGCCGAGCCGCCCACCGCCCAACCGTCCTGGCTGTCGTTGAGGCGTTGGAGTTCGCCGGTCATGATGGTGTTGCTCGTGCCGTCCCGGATGCTCCGGAACCGCGTGTCGCTGTTGTGTGTGAAAATGCCGCGGCGTTGGCCGTGTCGCCAGGAGGTGCCACCCGTCGAGGAGATGAACGGCTTGCCGGTGCCCGTTGCGAACGTGATTCCAGCCCCGGCGCAGCCGCCGTAATCGTTGCCGCCCCCCGTCCAGTTATCGTCCAGGAGCCGTCCTTGTTCGGTCACTTCGCTCCGCCGGCTGGGGCAGTAGAAGGCGGCGATGTCCAACTGCGCGATGTTCGCATTGCCCCTAACGTTCGTTCTGAAGTTCCATTCCTGGTAGATGGGCCCCTGCTCGATAAACGGCAGGATGCGGAGCAGCCAACTGGTTCCATGCCGGTTGGTTCCCGCCGAGGTCGACGATACCCCCGCAGCACTCCAAGGGTCGAAGTCCGAGGTCGCCGTCGGCGACCCCGTGATGGAACCCGACGGAAACGACCGATGCGTGTCGTGGTAATTGTGCACTGCCAACCCGAGCTGCTTCAAGTTGTTGGTGCATTGCATCCGGCGGGCGGCTTCCCGCGCGGCTTGCACCGCGGGGAGCAATAAGGCAATCAAAATGCCAATGATGGCTATGACCACCAGCAACTCGACCAGGGTAAACCCTGATTCCGACCCCTGTCTCTTCGCTTGCATGTGCCGATACTCCTAAAAACTTGTGTCTTCCCCGCCGCTTGCCCTCGGCGAAACCTCCTGGCCGCGAGGTGCCGACGATCTCCGGCTTACGTCGGGCGGGCCACAGCCCGCGAACAAGAACGGCGATGATACCGGACACCTCACTTTCCTAGTATAACGCCGTTTCCGTTCAGCCACAAGGGGTGGGAACCACTGTTGTGCCGTCACCCCGCCAACCCAACCCCGCCCC
>PWXP01000514.1 GCA_003561895.1 Planctomycetaceae bacterium
CGGCGGTCGACGCGCAGTCCAACCTGGGTTTCCAGCAGGATGGCCATCATCTCGCCGACGATTTCCTGCTCGGTAAAGTCTTTGCCGCCTACGGCCACCCGGCCGCGCGGGGCGTCGGCCGGCGGCTCGGCGTCGAGAAGGCCTTCGCCGGCGAGGAACTCGCGAGCCACCTCGGCCGCCGGGCGGCCGAGTTCGTCGACCTCGAAGTTCAACTCCTGCATCCGCTCCGTGGAGATGCGGCCGGCAAGTTGATGGAGCGCCTTTTCCATTTGAGGAAACTGCTCGAGCGTATCGCGGCGCACCAGGGGCGCGGCGTCGTACGACGGGAAGAAACCCTTGTCGTCCTCCAGCACGATCAAGTCGTAGGCGGGGATGCGGCCGTCGGTGGCGAACCCGTTGATCACGTCCACCGCGCCATCGGCCACCGCCCGGTACATCAGCCCCGAGTCCATCTGCCGCGGCGTTTCGGGAAATTGCAGATTGTAATGCTCGGCAAGTCCGGGGTAGCCGTCGGGGCGGGTATGGAACTCGGCATCGAAGGCCGCCCGCAGATGCCCCGGTCGCTCGCGCTCGAACAATAAGGGCCGGGCGGCCAGCAGCAGGACCCCGACGGCCGCGACTAGCGCGAGGAGGGTCAGGATACGGCTATTCTGGGACATGTTTTATTCCCGCAGTCCCTCCGGCGTAAGCCAGCGTTCGGCGCCCACCAGGGCGCTGTCGAACACAATGGCCATCAGCGCGGCCGGTACGGTGCCGGCCAGGAGGTAGTCGATTTGAATGGTTCGCAGGCCGATGAAGATCAGGTCGCCCAGCCCGCCGGCCCCGATCAGCGAGGCCAGCGTAGCGATGCCGATGGTCCACACGGTCGAAATGCGGATGCCCGCCATAATGACCGGCAACGAAAGCGGCAACTCCACGGCCAGGAGGATTTGCCGCGGGCGCATGCCCAAACCCTGGGCCACCTCGATCAGCGTGGCATCGACCTGCCGGATGCCCGTATACGTGTTCCGGAGCACCGGCAGCAGCGCATAGAGGACCAACGCCACCATGGCCGGCAACATGCCGATGGTTTGCAGCGGCAGCACGGCGAAAAGCAGCATGATCAAGGCGATCAACGCCAGCGTGGGGATGGTCTGAATGATCGCGGCCACCATCATGATGCCGTCGGCCAGCCGGGTCCACCGGCACCGGGTCAGAACGATTCCCAGCGGCAGCGCGATGGCCACGGCAATCAACACGCTGAAAAAGCACAGCAACAAGTGCTCATAGGTGCGCTGCGCAATAGCCCAGCCCAGCTTGTCAAAAAATTCCACAATCGCGTTGCCCAGCTTCTCGAACAATTCCGCAATCGCGTTCATGGCAACGGCCTCGAGCTTTCCAGGTAGGATGGACATTCCTGTCCGTCATTCCACGTAGGATGGACATTCCTGTCGGTCATGCGTTTTCCACACATTGGGCTATGTCTCTCCCAGGATGCGGGTCATGGTGGTGAGCAAGTCCCGCTTGGCCAGCGAGCCGAGGAAACGGTCGCGCCGGAAGACGGGCAGTTCCCGCGCCTCGGTCGACTTGAACAGATCGAGCGCGGCGATCAGGCTGTCGCGGGCGCGCAGGCGGGGGCCCTCGGCGGGGGGGCCGGCCGCTTCAGCCGGCGTCTCCGGCATGATGCTGCCCACCGTCCGCGTCAGCAACGACAACTGGAACCGCTGCCGGCCAAGGAAGTCTTCGACGAACGCGTTGGCGGGGTTCTCCACCAGTTCGGCCGGGGCGGCCAGTTGCACCAGCCGCCCCCGGTCGAGAAGCGCAATCCGGTCGCCCATGCGCACCGCCTCAAACACGTCGTGGGTGACCAGTACCACCGTCTTTTGGATGGCCGATTCGAGGTCGATGAATTCGTCCTGGAGCTGTTCGCGGGTGAGGGGGTCGAGGGCCCCGAAGGGTTCGTCCATCAGGAGGATGGGCGGGTCGGCGGCCAGGGCGCGGGCGACCCCCACCCGCTGGCTTTGGCCCCCGCTAAGCTGCCGGGGAAAGCGGTCGCGGAACTCGGCGGCGCTGAGGCCCACCATCTCCAGTAGGTCATCGACCCGCTGACGAACGCGCCCTTCGTCCCAGCGGAGCATACGGGGGACGATGGCGATATTCTCGCCGACGCTCATGTGCGGAAACAAGCCGATGTGCTGGATGGCGTAGCCGATTCGCCGGCGCAGGGCAATGGGGTCGGACCGCATCACGTCGTCGCCTTCCACGAGCACGCGACCGCCGGTGGGTTCGATGAGCCGGTTGATCATTTTCATCGTCGTGGTCTTGCCGCTGCCGCTGGCCCCGAGCAGGACCAGGGTTTCTCCTTCCGCTACTTCGAGCGAAAGGCGGTCGACGGCGATGACACCGCCCGGAAACGTTTTCGTAGTGCCTTCGAATACGATCATTGCTAACGCTTGTCGATCTCGAAAATCCCCACCAGCCCGTGGCCGCAGCCGAGCCCCTGCTGGAGGTTCATTACCAGGTATCGCAGGGCGTAGCCGAGCTGCGGTTCGATAATGTTCTCGCGGGGCAGGCCCGTCTCCAGCCACCCGATGCCTTCCACCAGGCCGCGCATCTTCCGCATGGCCTCCTGCAGGACGGGCGGATAGGAGGCAGGAATGGGGTCCGGCTCGCAGTGGAAGCGGCGCTCGGAGGCATCGTAGTGGTGGAGCAGGCAGTCGGTGTACACGACCAGCGTGTTCCAACACATCTGGAGGTGCTCGAAGTAGTCGTTGAGGAACTCGAAGCCGGGCTTGGGAACGTAGTCGACCAGCAGCGTTTGCAGCTCGGTGCGGACGTTCGTCTCATGCAGCGAGTTGACCACCTGGCGGATCGGCTGGGCGTAAGGATTGTAATCGGCCGTGTCCATGTGCCGCCCCGTGAAAACGGAGCGGTCGAAGTACTGCAACGGGCGAATGGCGACACCCGCCTCGCGGCTGGCCTCGCTGACGATGTGCTCGGCTTCCTGCCGGCTGACCAGCCGCAGCCACAGGTGTTGGAGTTCGTCGCGCTTTGCCTCGCGCTCGTCTTTCTCGTAAATGTAGGAAACCACGTAGTCCATGTTGCGGTTTTCCGAAAGGTCGTTCGTCCACAGCGTCTGCCATTCGTACGAATAGCGGCCGAGCCAATCGCAGATGACTATACAATAGTCGCCGGATTGCCGGGCGATGTCGGCCAGCAGGGCGATCATGGTCGCGTCGTCATTGTGGTGCGACGAGGTGCCGTAGGAGGTGAAATACAGGTCGAACGGCCGGTTCCCCCCAGCAGAGTTCAAGCCCTGGGTGAAGTCGCATTGCTCGAACTGCATTTTCGGCCTGTCGCCGTAGAGGGCCTGCGCCTGGGCGATGAGGTCGGAGTTCAGGTCGACGCCCTTGTACAAGCCGAGGATGTCGGGCGAGAGCAGGTTGACGTGATCGTCTTCGAGGTCGGCCTCGCGACGGCGCACCCCGCGCAGCAGTTCATAACCGTCGGCGCTGCCGCAGCCGAGGTCGAGAATGCGCACGCGCCGCATGCCGCCCTGGCTGCGCTCAATGAGCCGCTGCAAGTGCGGGCGGAGGAAGATGCGCGTGATTTCGTCCTCCCAATACAGGCGTACGTTGTCGTACTTGCCGGTCAGCCCGGTCCGCTTCGCGTACAGGCCGCTCCAGACGGCTTCGGTATAGGCCGCCATCTGATCGTCGGGTGACATTTGCAGATCTTGTTTCATGGTTGTCGGTTCTCCTGTTATCGTGGGATAGGCTTCCAGCCTGTCGGCTTCTTGACAGGCTGGAAGCCTATCCCACTGTGTTGTTGACAGGCTGGAAGCCTATCCCAATGTGTTGTTGACAGGCTGGAAGCCTATCCCACTGTGTTGTTGACAGGCTGGAAGCCTATCCCAA
>PWXP01000060.1 GCA_003561895.1 Planctomycetaceae bacterium
GCCGGTTCCGGCACGGCGTAAGCCGGCTCCGGCACGACGTAAGCCGGTTCCGGTACTAACCGGGAGCCTTCCGATGGCGCTGGCAAAGGTTCCAGCCCGGCCCGCGAAGCTTCCGGCGCCAGGTACGCCGATTGCGATGGTACCTGGGAATGTTCGGGTGGTGCCTCGGCCGGTTCCGGCCATGCTTGCGAGGTTTCCCATGACGCCTGCGCCGGTTCCGGGCGTACTTGCACGTCTTCGGTTGGCGCCCGGCCCGGTTCCGGCCGTGCTTGCGAGGTTTCCCATGACGCCTGCGCCGGCCCCGGGCGCACCTGCACGTCTTCGGTTGGCGCCCGGCCCGGTTCCGGCCATGCTTGCGGGGTTTCCCATGACGCTTGCGCCGGTTCCGGGCGCACCGACGACGGTTCCGGCCGTCGAGGCTCGCTTGGCGGAGCCGCGGCTACCTCGTGGTCGATCGGCCGGCCCTCGAAATCAATCGTCGTATAATCTCGTGCCCGTGTGGCACCCCGCCGGTTCGATGAAACCGCTGCGGCCCTGGCCTGCCGCTCGAAGTGGGCCAACTGGACCATGGCTTCGGCGGCGGGGATCATTTGCGGGTCGAGGGACAGGGCCCGGCTGTAGGCGGCCTTCGCGTTCTCCAGTTCGCCGCGGCGCGTGTACATGTAGCCCATGTTGGCATGGGACCTCGCCTCGGTTCCCGTCTGGCGGAACAGAGCGAACGCGGCCCGGTCGTCGCCCTTTTCGGCGAGCACCAGGGCCAGGTTGTTGGTCGCCGCTTCGTGGTGCGGGTCGATGTCCAAGGCCTGCCGGAACAGGGATTCCGCCACGTCCAACTGGTGTTGCAGGTACTGGCAGTACGCGGCGTCGCTGATGAGGGTGGGGTCGTCGGGTTTCAGCCGCAGGGCCCGTTCGAAGTACGCGTTGGCGTCCTCAAAGCGGCCCTTCCTCGCCTGAATGATCGCCAACCGGTGATGGATCACGGCGTTGTCGGGGCTCTTTTCCAACAGCGACCGGTACAGGCGTTCCGCCTCCAGGGTCTTCCCCCGCTGTTCGGCAAGTCGGGCCAGCGCCAGCGGCCCGTCGATCGACCGTTCGGCGGCGCGGTGCGGTGCGGGGTCGGACTGCCAAAACGGCCGAAAGCCGGAACAGCCGGCCAGCGCCGGACCCAAAGCAAGCATGGCCAGAAGCATGAGTAAGGATCGCGTCATTTTTTTCCTTTCGAATATTTCTTTCCGGCCTGAGGCACGCCGCCCGGTTTGGGCCGGCGCGGCCAAAGCTTTCCTGCCCGGCGGCGCCGCAAAGGGAGGCCGGGCGCCCGATTCGCTCGGGCTGCCCGGCCGCTCAGCGTTCCTCGATTCTAGAACCGGCCGCCGGTCGTAAAGCCGCCGAAACCGCCATAGGGGGTTCCGAAGGTCCCGGCGCCGATGCCCGTGCGGTAGGCTGCCTCGGCCTCGTCGGCGGTGAAGCCGGGCGTCAAGGCAGGGGCGACGACGACCCGCTGGTGCGCGTCGGCAACTCCCATGGCCAGGAGCGAGCGGACCACGATCTCGCGGCGCCGCATGTCCAGTTCGGGGTTGGGATGCACGGGGTAGCCGAACTCCGTGTCTGCCCGCGCGGAGGTCATGCTCCGCTCGATGAGCACCTGTGCATCCTGCCCGCTGAGAAGCCGCAAGGCAATTTGCTTCACGTGATCCTCCCCGCGGGTGTTCAGGAACTCGGTATTGCCCTGGAACTCGTGTTGGTACACGACGAAATCGGAGTATTCGGCGTTCGCCTCCTGGTTCTTCCAGATGGGGTCGCTCAGGGTCCCCAGGGGTGCGGGCGCCGGGTCGCGGAACTGGCGTCCCCACCCCTGGCAGCCGGTTGTTGCCAACAGCAGCAGAGCCGCGCAGGCCGACAGCAATCGCATTCGATAGTTATCCCCCTTCATGACTTGAATCTCCTTGGTTCCACCCTTCGCAGCGGACGGGCGGATGCTGGGTGTTGACTACGGGTTCATGCCCCCGGCGAGCATCGGTCGTTTGGCTTCCTATCATTGTGCCCGGCCGCGAGGTTCTTCGGTTAGTGCGAGAATCCATGGTCGCCTTGAATGTAATAGCGCTCGGTCTGCTGGTACCCGATCCGGCGCCGGCCCGAGAGGTGCGACCGCAGGATCTCCCGCTGGACGTTCGGCCAGACGGTGCTTCGATGCTCGCATTTCGGCCGGCCTTCGATATTGCCGGCGGCGAAGAAGGCGAGGTCGCCCGGTTCGGTCACTTCCATGCCCGGCAGGATCTGCGGCGCTTCCTCCGCCTCGAGCGGATGTACCAGTTCGGGGCTCACCAAGACGATCAGCTCGGTTTCCTCGCGGCGCACCTCCTTGTTGCTGAAGAAGCTGTCCAGCACCGGCACGTCGCCCAGGAAGGGAACGCGTGCCTTGCTGCCGGCCTGCTGGTCTTGCAGCAGCCCTGCAATAGCCAGCCACTGGCCTGCCCGCAAGTCGACCGTCGTGGTCACGGCCCGCGTGTCGAGCCCGGGAATCCCCTCCACGGCATTGTCTGCATTGACGCTACTGATCGACGGGGTGACGTGCAGGCGGATTCGGTCTTTATCGAGCACGGTGGGGGTGAACGCGAGTTGGGTACCGAACGACCGGAAGTTGGTGGTGGCCGCCGCGGCGCCCTCGACGCCCACGACGACCGGCACGGCGAACTCGCCGCCGGCGAGGAAGTAGGCCGGGTGACCGCTCAGGGTGACCAGGTTGGGCTCGGCGAGGATCTTCGAGTAGCTGTTCGAACTGAGCGCTTCGAGCATGAAGCTGACGTCGTTCGTGTCGAGGACGGCCTTGACCGTGCCGCTCATCCCCAGCAGCGATTCGAAGCTGAAATCGCTCGCGTCGAGATTGAACTCGGCTCCCATCTTCCGCAGGGCGGTCCGGCTCAACTCGGCCACCCGCACCTTCAGCATTACCTGCATCTCGCCCGGCACCTGGAGCATGTTGATGACGTTGGAGATGGGCAGGTCGCTCACTCCGGGGAACGGGTCGGCGGCCGTCCCCTGCACGACCCGCGCCCGCCGTCGAGTGCCGGCGTCCCCGTCGCCGCCGCCGCGGAGGACCGCGAGGATGCGGGCCGCTTCTTCGGCATCGCGCGCCTGGCCCCGCACAATCAATTTATCGGCAATGGGGATAAGCTGAACGCGGCTGTTGGGAAACAGCTCGTTGATCTTCCGTTCCATAATGCCGTATTCGATCTCGCGGCGTTCCTCGACCGCTTCGTCGGGCGATACTTCGACCAGGTAACGGAGGATCTCGGGTTCCTCCTCGTCGGATTCGACCCAGAAGGTGAGCGTCGTCGTGCCGGTAATGCCGCCGATCAGCTCGAATTCGGTCGGCGTATACTGGACGATCTCCAGTACCCGGGGATGCGTCACGGAGACCCGCATGACGGGACGCGTCGTTCTGATCAGCTTGGAAAAGCGGGGGTCGATCTGCATGACCCTGCCGGTTTCGATCATGCCGGCAATCAGCGCGTCTTCTTGGGCGTCCCACACACTAGGCGCCTGGTGGAGGGGCGGGACCTTCTGGGCCCAACCGGCGGGAATCGGCGCCGCCAACATCGCCAGCGCACCAAGGAGTACGAGTGCGGCGGTACATGCACCCGGGCCGCGGGGCCTCGGGCTGCCGTCAGGTGCTTCAGGTCGCTTCAGACGAGACATTGCACGAATCCTCATTCGAATTGTTGCCCTCCTTCCCGAGCGACCACGACTGCCCGCCCGACAATTGCTAGGCCGGTTGGTCGCCTCTGCCATGGCATGCGAGGTGGCAAGTGGTCGGAATGCACCAAAGCCCCCCGATTGGCCCTGAATGGAGTTATCGACTTTGCGGCTTCTGTGGGTTCAGCCAATTGTGGCAAAAA
>PWXP01000271.1 GCA_003561895.1 Planctomycetaceae bacterium
AGGCCGGGCAGACGTGGCGATACACGCTCGAGGAGCCCGCCGACGGCTGGTTCGCCGAGGACTTCGACGATTCCCGTTGGCAGGAAGGGCGAGGCGGGTTCGGCACGCGGGGCACGCCCGGGGCGGTCGTCGGCACCGAATGGCGCACGGCCGACATCTGGCTCCGCCGCACCTTCGAACTCAGTTCGTCCCAACTGGCCGACCCCCACCTGGTCATCCACCACGATGAAGACACGCTGGTCTACCTCAACGGCAAGAAGATCGCCGAGTTCAGCGGACACGTGACCGATTACTTCCGCGTTCCCCTCTCCGAGGAGGCCCGCGGGTTGCTCCGCCGGGGCAGCAACACCCTGGCCGTGTATTGCCATCAGACCCGGGGCGGGCAGTACATCGACGTGGGCATTGTCGACGGGGTGGCCGGCGCGACGGCCGGGCAGGCGGAGGCGGCCCGGGTGCTCCGGCAGATCGACGCCCGCGGCGGCAGCGAGGCGCTGGGTGGTTTGCGGGCCCGGTTCGACCGGCTTGCGGCCGACGGTTCGACCCCGGCGCGGCAGTGGGCCGAGCTGTACCTCGACGCCGCCGCCGCGCGCCGCGCGGCCCGCCTGGCCCCGCACCGCGAAATGATCCGCCGGGTCGTCTTCGCCAAGCACTTCAACATGGGCGCCTCGCACTACGCCTACACCGAGGGGCAGTCCGACGCGCAGCACGAACGCCATTTCCACCCCGGCAGCGCGTTGTGCGTGATGGAACTCGACGGCCCCTTCGCCATGGTCCGCACGCTCATCGACGACCCTGACGGGGTGATCCGCAATCCCGACGTCTCCTACGACGGCACGCGCATCCTGTTCGCCTGGAAGCAATCGAACCGCGAAGACGACTACCACCTGCACGACATGGACGTGGCCACCGGCGAGATTCGCCAACTGACCTCCGGGCTGGGCTTCGCCGACTACGAAGGCGTGTACCTGCCCAACGGCGACATCCTGTTCAACTCGACCCGCTGCGTGCAGACGGTCGACTGCTGGTGGACCGAGGTGAGCAACCTGTACACCTGCGATGCCGACGGCAACTACCTGCGCCGCATCAGCTTCGACCAGGTGCACACGAACTTCCCCACGGTGACCGACGACGGCCGCGTGCTGTACACCCGCTGGGATTACAACGACCGGGGGCAGCTTTTCCCGCAGCCGCTGTTCCAGATGTTCCCCGACGGCACGGGACAAACGGCGTTTTACGGCAACAACTCGTGGTTCCCCACCACCATCCTTCACGCCCGGGGCATCCCCGGCACGCAGAAGGTGCTGGCGGTGGCCACGGGGCACCATTCGTTCCAGGCGGGCAAGCTGTGCATCATCGACCCGGCCCGGGGCCGCGAGGAAAACGCCGGCGTGCAACTGATCGCCCCGGTGCGCGAGACGCGGGCCGAGCGGATCGACGGCTACGGGCAACGGGGCGAATTGTTTCAGTATCCCTACCCGCTCAGTGAAACCGAGTTCCTGATCACGTACCATCCCGAGGGCTGGTCGGGGAACAAGCATCGCAATCCGCAGTTCGGCATCTACTGGATGGACATCGACGGGCAGCGGGAGTTGCTCGTTAGCGACCCCGACAACTCCTGCAACCAGCCCATCCCCCTGGTGGCTCGCCCGCGCCCCCACCAGCGGCCCAGCACGGTCGATTACCGCAAGGACACCGGCGCCTACTACATGCAGGACGTGTACGCGGGCATGGCGCTGGAGGGGGTCGATCGGGGCACGATCGGGCGCCTGCGCGTGGTGGCGCTCGAGTACCGCGCCGCCGGGGTGGGGCAACTGTTCGGCCGGGGCCCCGGCGGGCAGGGGCACCCCAGCACGCCCATTGCCGTGGGCAACGGAAGTTGGGACGTGAAGGTCGTGCTCGGCGACGCGGAAGTGCACGCCGACGGCTCGGCCTTCTTCGAGGTGCCCGCACGCACGCCGGTGTACTTCCAAGCGCTCGACGAACGCGGCTATGCGGTCCAGACCATGCGAAGCTGGTCCACCTTGCAGCCGGGCGAGACCTTCTCGTGCGTGGGCTGCCACGACCACAAGAACACCACACCGCCGGCGCACGCCGGGCCCACCCTGGCCATGGGCGCCGGGGCGCAGCCGCTGCGGCCCTTCTACGGCCCGCCGCGCGGGTTCAGCTTCCCCAACGAAATCCAGCCCATCCTCGACCGCCACTGCATTTCCTGCCACGACGACCGATCCATCGTCACCGGCGAGGCGCCGCCGGCCGGCGGGAACGACCTGCGGGCGTTCAGCCTGTTGGGCAAGTTGAATCACGACCGACAGGCCAAGCGCATGTGGAGCGACGCCTACCTGAACCTCACCCGCGCCGACCGCGACGATGACGACGTCATGACCATCGAAGAGATGCTCGCCTTGCCTTGGGGGGGCGGGGGCGGCTACGAGCGGCTCTCGGTCCGCGTGTTCGCACCGCATCCGGTGGTGAACTGGATCAGCGCCCAGTCGGTCCCGTCGCTGCTGCCGCCCTATCACGCCGGCGCGGCCACCAGCGGGCTGATGGCCATGCTCGAAGAAGGGCATCACGACGTGGAGCTTTCGCGCGAAGAGATGGAGAAGCTCGCCTGCTGGATCGACCTGCTCGTACCCTACTGCGGCGACTACACCGAGGCCCACGCCTGGTCGGACGCCGAAGTGGCCAAGTACGACCACTTCCTCCAGAAGCGCCGCCGCATGGAGGCCATCGAGCGCGAGAACATCCGCGCGCTGATCGAACACCGCGGCCGCTAACAAGAATCGGGAGCCAAATATGATTCGCAACACGATCCTATGGATGCTGCTGGGCCTCTGTGCCCAAGCGGCCGTGGCGACGGCCGAAGAGATCACCTTTATCCACATCGGCGATACGCACTACAACACCCGCGCGGACGAGTTTGAAAAACAACGGGAACGATTCCGGCGGGTGATCGACCGCATGAACGCCCTGCCGGGAACGCCCTATCCGGGGGCGGTGGGCGGCGCGGTCGGCCGGCCGATGGGCGTGTTCATCGTGGGCGACCTGACCGAGTCGCGGCAGGCCGATTTCGACGTGCTGGCGGAAGACTGGGGGCTGAAGGGCGGCGACGGGCGCTTGGACTTCCCCCTGTACGAAGGCGCCGGAAATCACGACGGTCCCCCATCGACGCATCCGAAGGGCTACGTGCGCCGGGCGATCATCGCGCGCAACCCGCATCGCCCCCACCTGGCAAGCCTCTCCGAGAACAAACTGCACTACTCGCTGAATTACAAGGGCGTCCATTTCGTGCAGCTCAACGAATACGCCGGGCTCGACGGCGACCAGCGCTATGCCGGCAATCCCGATTACAACCGGAAAGGCCAGGCGTATGGAAATCCGGCGGAAGAAAGCTTGCAGTTCCTCCAGCAAACGCTGGCCGAACACGTGGGCGACAGCGGCCGCCCGGTCATCCTCTTCCAGCACTACGGCTTCGACGGATGGCCGTTGAGCCCCTGGGGCGATGAATTGGCCTGGTGGACGGAAGAGCACGCGCTGAGGTTGTGGGAGGCCATCGAAGGGTACAACGTGATCGCGATAATGGTGGGCCACGACCATTCCCACAATGTCATGCGGTGGAACGGTATCCCCGTTTATCACATGGACGCGGTACGCGGGTTCGCCGTCTATCGGATGGACGATGAGGAACTCGTGCGCGTCGTGCGCGATCCGCGCGAGGATACCTGGGGCGCGGTCCACCGCCAAAGCCGCTCGATCCGCGCCGGGCCGCCGGAGGAACTGCTGCACGGGCCGTACCT
Source organism: Planctomycetaceae bacterium (assembly GCA_003561895.1). Lineage (GTDB taxonomy): Bacteria > Planctomycetota > Planctomycetia > Pirellulales > Thermoguttaceae > PWXP01. The sequence goes on from PWXP01000271.1 coordinate 3,795, forward strand.
GGTCTATCACGGCGACCCTTCGACGATGACCATATTGTGGCGCACCGGGGAGGCTTCGGAAACGACCCTCCGCTGGGGACGGGAGAACTTCCGGTTTGA
>PWXP01000465.1 GCA_003561895.1 Planctomycetaceae bacterium
ACGGCGTCGCCCAGCGGATAGTACGGCACCAGCGTCAATCGCCCGAGGAAGGCGGCTTTGAACGTCTTGAGCATTTCCGGGTGGAGAGCTTCCGCGAGGGCCTGGGCGTCGGGGCACGTGTCGGGGTCGGCGCAGAGTTTCAGAATCAGGTCGGTGCCGGCGTTGGAGGTCATGAGGATGACCGTGTTCTTGAAGTCGATGTCGCGGCCTTCGCCGTCGCGGAGCGTGCCTTTGTCGAACACCTGGTAGAAGATGTCCTGCACGCCGGGGTGCGCCTTTTCCATTTCATCGAGCAGCACGACGCTGTACGGCTTGCGGCGGACGGCTTCGGTCAGTACGCCTCCTTCACCATAACCGACGTAGCCCGGGGGCGAGCCCATCAGCAGCGACACCTTGTGCTCCTCCTTGAACTCCGACATATTGATCACCGTCATGTTCTGCTCGCCGCCGTAGAGCAGTTCGGCGAGGGTGATGGCCGTTTCGGTCTTGCCAACCCCGCTGGGGCCGACCAGGAGGAAGACGCCGATGGGCCGGCGCGGGTCGGTCAGGTTCGCCCGCGAGGTGCGGATGCGCTGCGCGATGGCGTCGAGCGCGTGCGTTTGGCCCACGACCCGCTCTTCCATGCGATCTTTCAGCCCGAGGACCGTCCGGATTTCGTCGGTCACCATGCGCCCGACGGGGATGCCGGTCCAGCCGGAGACGACCTCGGCGATAGCCTGCGAATCGACGCAGACGCTCATCAGCGGTTGTTCGCCCTGCAACTGGCGGAGTTCGGCGCAGAGGCGTTGGAATTGGTCGCGCAGCTCGGCCAGTTCCTGGTCGGTGAGGGTGGGGGCCGCTGCAGCGTCTTTCGGAGCTTGCTCCTGGGGCGCCTCGGCGGGGGTGGCGGGGGTGGCCGGTTCGGCAGGCGCGGGAGGCACTGCCGCTTCCGGCGCGCCGGCGTCGCCTAAGCGGCGTTTCGTTTCCAACTGCCGGCGGACCCGTCGAATCTGCCCGATCAAGTCGGCCTCGGCCTTCCACCGCTGTTGGAGGGCTTCAAGTTCCGCCTCCAGTTTCTGTTTCTCTTCCGCCAGTTCGGCGAGTTGCTTTTGATGGGCACCGCCGGCGACGTCTTCCCGAGTGAGGATTTCCGCCGTGGTCGCAAGCTGCTCCAGCCGCCGCCGGCAGTCTTCGACGGCCGGCGGCACCGTGTTATGGCCGATGGCCACGCGTGCGGAAGCCGTATCGAGGAGGCTAACGGCCTTGTCGGGCAACTGGCGCCCGGAAATGTAGCGACTCGACAGCCGCACGACATCGACCAGGGCTTCGTCGAGGATGCGCACCTGGTGGTGGTCTTCCAGCGACGTGGCCAGTCCCCGCATCATGGCGACGGCGCGGGCCTCGTCGGGTTCGTCGATTTTGACCACCTGAAAGCGGCGCGCCAGAGCGGCGTCTTTTTCGAAGTACTTCTTGTATTCGCTCCAGGTGGTGGCGGCGATGGTGCGCAGTTCGCCGCGTGCGAGCGCGGGTTTGAGCAGATTGGCGGCGTCGCCCTGCCCGGCCTGCCCCCCGGCTCCGACCATCGTATGCGCCTCGTCGATGAAGAGGATGATGGGGCGGGGCGAGGCCTTCACTTCGTCGATGACCGATTTCAGCCGGTTCTCGAACTCGCCGCGGATTCCCGCCCCGGCCTGGAGCAGGCCCAGGTCGAGCGTGCGGAGGGAGACGTTCCGCAGCGAGGGCGGTACGTCGCCGTTGGCGATCCGCTGGGCAAAGCCTTCGACCACGGCCGTCTTGCCGACACCGGCCTCCCCGGTCAGGATTGGGTTGTTCTGCCGGCGCCTGGTGAGGATGTCGACCACCTGGCGGATTTCGGCCTCGCGGCCGAGCACGGGGTCGAGTTCCCCGGCCTCCACCCGGGCGGTCAGGTCGACGGTGAACTGCTCGAGCGCGGGCGTCTTCCCGCCCGGCGCGCCGGCGGGACGGCCGGCCGTGGCGGGCGCGGCGCCCGGCGCCGCCGCGGCCGCCTCCTGCTGCGACTCGGCGGTCTCGGCGAGGAGCGTGGGCAACTCCTTGCGGAGCGTCTCGGGGGCGATTTTGTCGAACTCGCGGGAAGCCGAATGCGCGGCAATGCTCAGCGTGTCGTCGGCCAGCAGCGTGTACAGCAGGTGGCCGCTGCGGATGCGCGGCGCGTCGAAGCCGATTGAGGCGTTCAACCACGCTTCGCGCACCAGGCTGACCAGGTGGGGCGACAATGCGGGCGAGCGCGAGTTGCCCGTCTTCAGCCGGTCGACCACCCGCGTCAGATCGCCGGTCAAGCGGCCGATCTCGACGCCGTAGTGTTTCAGCAGCACGGCGAAGTCGGAGTCGGCCGGCTCGGCAAGTTTCAGAAGCCAGTGCTCGATTTCGACGTTGTAGTGGGTGCGCGAGAGGCAAAGCCCGGCGGCGCCCTCGAGGCACTGCCGGCACGTGTCGTTGAGTTTGGCAACGAGGGATTTCAGGCTGAGGTGGTCCATGGCAATCCTTCTAGTGAAAACAGGGCGTCGGAGACATCGTGATCGAAGGGACGGCTGCGAATCCAGGTATTCCAGCCGAGGCGAGCGGGATCGGCTCCCGGCCCCCCCAGTTGGCACCACGGCACCTCGGCGGCGGCGAGCACCGGCTGAACGTCGAAATCGAACGCAGCGCCCACGAAATTGCGGATCATTTGACACAACGGCAGCAATTGACTGCCCGAGGGCATGAGCGTCTGAAACTGCCTGTAGGAGCAGGGTCCTAACCGGACGCAGAATCGGGCCTCGACGTCCCAAATTCTCTCGCCGACAAGGGCCGTCTTACCCAACTGGCAATTGAGGCCCGCCGGCCACCGGGCGCACGGCAGGGCCGATTGATCGTCCGGCGCCATGTACAACCACTGTCCCTTGAACTGCCGGATTTGCACGGGCATTTCAAAGAAGTCGGCCAGGATTTCCTCCAGCCGGACGGCCGAGCGCATGCGTGCCGCGAAATGCCCGCCATAGTAAAGGAACGGCTCGTCGCCGAACTCCAGGCGGCCGCGCAGCCCGCCGGTGCCGAGCCCGACCAGCGAGTAGAGGCACCGGGTGAACAGGTCGTCTCCGCCGTCCTCGAGCCGCTGCCGGCGTTCGTAGCAGATCGGGAACCGGTACTTTTCCCAGGCCCGATAGAAAAGGGAAAGGATGCGGTGGTGGAACAGGTCCAGGAAGTCGCGCAGCGCCAAGTCGCGTTGACGGACGCGGCGAACGAGCAATGCCGTGTAGTGGCGCGGGAGCACCCCACTGGGGCCGGTGAGCCCCATGAAGTTGACGGCCATCTCCCACGAGTCTGGCGGGCGGGCCGGTTGACTATCGGGCGGCACGTCGGCCGGCGGAGGCAAGGCCAGTTTCTGGATTTCCGCCGCTGGAAAGCCCAGCGACGGGTGGACCCGGAACCGGGCCACTTCGCGCGGCGGAGGGTAGTCTTCGCCGACCGGCCGGGCCGCGCCGCCTTTCTCGCACGGCGCAGCAGCCGCGCGGCAGTGCAGCAGCCGCACCGCCTGAAAGAACTCGAACCGGTGCGGCTCGGCGGCGAGCCGCTCGATCAAAGCAACAGGGTCTCGCCGGCTCGGGGGCGCCATCGTCGCAGTTCTCCTTCTCCTCGATTGGTGGTGGCCACCAATTGCGAAAACGAATTGATGGAGCAATACAGGCCGAGGAATCGCTCCAGCACCATGGCGAACAGAAACAGGCCGCCGCCGGTGAACCGGTCCTCGTCGAAGTCGATCGTCACTTCCAGGCCGCGGCAAATGCCGCCCCGGAACTCGCCGGCCGTCCGCCCCACCACCCGCCGGCTGCGAACGGACCGGATTCCACTGATCATCGCCCGTGTTTCGTCCGAATCGGCGAAGTTGTACAGCG
>PWXP01000592.1 GCA_003561895.1 Planctomycetaceae bacterium
GGCCAAAGCCCCATTTTCTCCATGGTTCGTCGTCGATATTCCAGGCAGCCTGCCCGCCGAACGAAGGCCAGCAACGATTCGACATGGCGGGCCACCTCCCGCTCGGTCCAGCGCCCGGTCGTATAATTCTCGTTGTAACGCCGCAACTTTTCGCAGAAGCGCACCCGGCTGCGTTTGGCCAGGCCCAGTCGGTGTGGAAACACACAGTAACCCAGGAAGGTCATACCGCGGTTGCAGCGGCCCAAGCACATCGGCTTCAGCTCCAGGTAGAGCCGCGTGCGCATGAACTCCTCAACGCGGCGATGCACATCGAGTAGCCGTCGTTTGGATCGGTCCCAAACGATCATGTCATCCATGTATCGCACCAATCCACGGCAGAGGCATGCTTCCTGGATGTAGTGATCCAACACGGCCAGGTAGTGGTTGGCGAAGAACTGGCTGGTCAAGTTCCCAATCGGCACGCCGCGTCCCGTGGTCGTCTCGTAGGAGTCGATCACGCCGTCAAACAGCGCCAGGACCCTGCGGTCCTTGAAGCGGCGTCGCATCTGGTTCTTGAGCGTGTCGTGGTGAATCGAATCGAAGTACTTGCGAACGTCCATCTTCAAAAACCAGCCGCCGCGGCGGGCAAGCGCCATGGCTCTTTTCAGGGCCCCGTCGACGCCCTTGCCCTTGCGGCACGCATAGCTGGCATGCACCTGGTACGCCTCAAAAACTGGTTCTGTCACATTCAACAACGCGTGGTGGGCGACCTGATCGCGTAGGGGGGCGGCGCAGATCACACGTTCCTTGGGATCGCGAATCAGGAACTTATGATAGGGTCCCCACGTGAACGAACCGACCAGTAGCTGGTTGCGCAGGCTCCGCACCTCGTCGTCCAGGTTTTCGCGGAATCGGACCACGGCCTGCTTGATTTGCTTGCCCTGCGACGCCTTCCAAAAGGCCAGACGAATGTTGTCCGCATCGGCGATCCGTTCAATCAGGTTTCCTGCTCGGCGCATCCGGCTTCTCCTCTTGGCTTTGTCTTGGCGGCGCTCGGGAAATGGCGTCCAGGAAGGCGGCTCCGTATTTCTCGGTTTTGGCGTCGCCAAGGCCATCGATCGCTTTCAACTCGGAAATGGACGACGCACGACCTTCGGCCATAGCCGCCAGTTGCTCGTTCGTGCAGATAGCGTAGACAGGAATTGCCTCGTCGGCCGCCATCGTTTTGCGCAATTCCCGTAGCTGAACGAACAGCGCGAAATCGGCCTCGGAAAGCCGTTCCTTGTAGTCGACGCGGCGCCGGCTGTCGGGCTTTGTGGCGGAAGTGCCATGGGGGCCGTCGATGTACTCGACACAAAAACACCAGTAGGTCGATGCGCTCGTCCGGACCAGTTCCCGTTGGACGGCCACGGCGCGATGGCTCCGCAGGAACGCGTTGAGCGCGGCCTCCCCTTCGGCGTCACCCGTGGCAGAAATGCAGAACAATCGAAATTGCACGCCAAGTTCCCTATATTGCCTATTTTATTTGCCGTTCACCGGCGCGCTGGGGCTTCGCCCCAGCGTCTACCACCGCCCCACACAACTCCAAGACCATCCGAAAGAACGCTCCGCTTGCAACCATGTGCAGGGCGCTCCGGCTCGAAACGGGTCGCGGCTCCGCTCCGCTGCGCACGCGACCGTTTCGGCCTACGCTCTTGACTGGCTCTACTTGCTGGACTCATCCACCGAACTCCAGGCCACGCGGAACCCGGGGTAGGAGTGCCGGGAGTCCGGCGTGCCCCTGCCGCGGGACGCCGACCGGCAGCGCCCCGGGTCGTTGAGCCAACTGCCGCCGCGGAGCACGCGGCCCGAGCCTGACGTAGGACCCTGAGGATCGTCCACCGGCGAGTTCGCGTAGTACTTCGCATCATACCAGTCAGAACACCACTCCCACACGTTCCCGTGCATGTCGTACAAGCCAAATCCGTTCGCGCGGAACCTGCCCACCGGCGCCGTGAATACGTAACCGTCACTCGCCGATATCGTCGTCCAACGCGGAAACTTCTTCTTCGCCTCCGCATCCGCCACGTTGCCCACCTGGGCCAAGCCTTCCGCATCGTCCCCATGATAGTAACGCGTCGTCGTGCCGGCTCGGCAGGCATACTCCCACTCGGCTTCAGTCGGTAACCGGTACTCCCGGCCCTCCTTCCCACTGAGCCACTCACAGAACGCGACCGCGTCGTTCCAGCTTACATTCACTACGGGGTGGTCGTCCGTCTGCGAAAAACCAGGGTTGCGCCAATGGTATTTCGGGTCGCGCCCTTCAAGCTTTCCCTCCGCTTCGTTCCAGCCCCAGCCGCCTTCGCCGTCCCGTTCCGCCTCGGTCTTGTAGCCCGTATCGCTCACAAAGCGGCGGAACGCGCCCACCGTCACTTGGTGTGCGCCAAAGTATATCGGCTTCGTAATGCGCACACGGTGCTGTGGGCCTTCGTCGTCCCAGCGCCCCTCCTCGTCTTCCGGCGAGCCCATCATGAACTCGCCCGGCGGAATCAGTACCAGCTTCATGCCGATGCTGTTTTCGATCTCCCGCGGCTGGCCAAGATGCTCGGCCCAAGCATCCTGGTGCCGACGTGCCTGCTGGGCACTGAACGGCGCGACGGCCAGCGGCGGCGGCGGCTTCGGAGGATCGACCCGCATTGGAATGCGTGCCAGCACCATATCGCCGGTGATCGCACCGCGAAGCTCCGGCGTTTGCACGTAGCCGCGGCGATGGTGCAGCACAAAGCTGCGGGTCTGCCGGTTCGCGTACCGCCACAGGTCCAACAGCGATACCTGACCCTCCGCGTCGGCCGCCTTCCCGTCCAGGCCCTCCAGCACGTAGTACAGGAACACGCCGTGCCCGAGCTTCGGGTCCTCCCACGAAATCTGACCCGGCGCCGAACTGCTCAGTACGGCCGTGCCCTCCGGCGGCCGCCGCAACTGCTCGCCCAGCCTTTCGAGGCTCCTCTGGTATTCCTTCTTTTCTTCCAGCGTACGCGGTCCTATCGGCCGCGGGTCGTTCCGGCACGCGTCGACCAGCAGGATCTTCTGGCCTGCGGCCGACTGTTCCAACTGCCGGTAGATCAGGTCCAGCGGAATCATCGTCGTTTCGGGGCTGTCCGCACTGGCGTCGCTCGGGCAGAAGTAGCTCTTGCCGTCGATGTGCATCCCGTGGCCGCTGAAGCTGATCAGTACCAGGTCGTCCTCCTCCGCGCTTTGGAGCACACCGGCGATCTCCCGCTGGATGTTCCGCCGAAACGGCAGCGCGCCCGAGTCTTCCGCCCCGTCGACCAGCAGGAACACGTTCCTCTCGGGAAAGCCGGCCTTGACCAGCCGGTCGCGCAGCGCCTTCGCGTCGGCCACGCAGTACGCCAGGTTGTTCAGTTCCGCGTACTGGTTCACGCCCACCAGAACCGCCCACCGCTGGCCGGTGACCGACCCGAGCTGCCCACCACCGTCCGAGGGGCTCGGCTGGGCCAAGACGGACAGGTAGCCGGCCAGCAGCAGGGCCGCCACGGCCGGCAGGATGAGAAGACGCTTGGATGCTCGCATGATGAGGGTCTCCGTTGGGATGTTCGGGCGGCGAAGCCGGACGCAAGACGTTCTTTCCAGCATACTCAACCGGCTAGCCGGCGCCTTGGGGGTGAGGGGGTCGGGAGTCTTTTTCTGTCGGCCATAACGTGTCTGACCATAAGGAAAACGCGCTCCGGCCGACAGCAAAAGACTCCCGACCCCTTGGCTATTTCCGCGGTCGGCCTCGGGGTTGTAGGGTCGATTCGAGTCCTAATTCCCGCGCAGTGCGGCGGCGCCACTCCAGCGCACCGAAGGGCTTCCCTCGCCGGATGGATTCTCGGACGGCCGCCAACTCGGCCGCGGTTTCCACCCGATTGA
>PWXP01000382.1 GCA_003561895.1 Planctomycetaceae bacterium
CGCGACAAACTTGCCACGAATCCATTCAACAACTGTTGCTTCCGGCATTGCGGAAGCATCCCATAAACTGTACCCCTACTGCAATATCAATTCCGGTAGTTAATTGTTTTACGACGCCTTACCTTTTCTCGAACGGCCCGAGCCGCCCCGGCGGCCACAGCCGGGCGGCCGCGCGTCACTCGCCGCTGGGCCGGCTGCCGTTAGTTCGCCGAACTGAGGGTCAGCGCCCCTGCCGAAATGGCCGGCAGATGGACGTGTATCGTCTGGCTATCCTGCCGGACCGGGTGCGACTCGATCCGCAGCGCATCCGGCTCAGCCAGCGAGTTCTTCACCCGGTCGTCGCCCGGGTTGATGATGCGCATCGAGGCGTCGCCGACGGTGAAGCCGGGCTTGACGGTGAGTTCGAGTTCCACGGCGTGCTGCTTTGGATTGACGACCTTGAAGTAAATGGCGCGGCCGTCTTCCGTACGAACGGCCGTGGCGTTCAGCGGGCGGTCCGGCCCTTCCATTTCCAGCAGGTCGGGTGCGTAGTGATCGCGCCAGAGCTTCGTGGCCACGTAGTTGCCGCCGCCGAACCGGGTGCGATGGTCGAAGTTGATCAGCGCGTTGTCCCACATTGTGGCCCAGGTGCGGCGCAGGAAGAGGGCCGGGCCGGCGATCCTCAGCACGTCGCCCGCGCGCTCGAAGCCGTTGAGCAGGGCGGCCGTGTAGAGGCCGGAGCGCCAGTCGGGTCCGGTGCCGCCGAAGTCGGTCATCATGCCGTACTCGGAGCAGTAGATCAACGCGTTGGGATTCTCCGATTCGCGCAGCCGCCGCCCGAGGTCCCGGATGAAGGCCTCGTACCTGCGCGGGTCGTCGACGTAGTCGGCCGCACGCCTCAGGCCGTTGTAATAGTGGATGCTGATGTAGTCGAAGTTCTGGGCATTCGCGTCGATGATCCGTTGATCCCAGCCGTCGGTGCAGCCTTGGCCGTCGTCGTAACCGTACGACCCGCAGACGATGATCTCGGTATCGGGCCAGGCGGCGCGCATGGCCGGGGCGAACTCGGCGATGGCCTCGTTGTAGCGCTCCTCGCCCATGCCCCACATTTCATTGTCGATTTCCCAGTACTTCACGTTGTACGGTTCGGGGTGTCCGTTCTCGGCGCGGAGCCGGCCGTACTTGGAAGTCACCGGACCGTTGCGGAACTGGGAACGGGTGTCGTAGACGCTGAATCCGACAGAGCCGCTGAGGAACGCCTGCGGGTCGGTGGCGTCGAAGACCTTCTCGTCGTCGAGCCATATCTGGAATCGGGGGCCTTCGCAGCGAATGCGAACCTTGTGCCATTTGCCTTGCTCGACGCTGCCGGCCACCCTGGGCAAATTCCAGCCGCCGCCGTGCTTCTGGATGCCGTGTTCCTTGTTGCCCCAGCCGCCGAAGTTGATCCAGTAATAACTTCCGGGAGTCTCGGCGCGAAACACGATCATAAAGCCTTCAGACCCTTCGAGCTTCTGGGCTTCGCATGTCAGTTCGTCCGCCCCCAAAGGGGCTAATCGCAGCCCAGGCTCCGGCTTTTCCGCGGCCGGCGGCCCGGCCTGCCGTCCTGCACGCCGACACACGCGAACGCTCACCCCGCGCCTCAATACGCCAACGTCTCCAGCAGCCGGAGCAGCGCCTCCGGAACGGGCCGATGGCCGGCGAAGCTGTCGGCGAAGGGCGTCAGGACCAAGTTGCCGTGGATCAGGCCGGTCATGGCGCCGGTCCGGCCGTCGAGGATGGAGCGGACGGCGAAATCGCCCAGGCGGGCTGCAAGAACGCGGTCGGCGGCCACCGGCGTGCCGCCCCGCTGCAAGTGGCCGAGCGTGAGTACGCGGGTTTGAAACGGGCAGCCCCCCTGCTTCAACTGCTCGTTGAGCACCACGGCGCCGCCCGTTTCGTCGCCCTCGGCCACCACGATCATGATGGATGTTTTCCCGCGGGCCTTCAGCAGTTGCAATTGGCGGATGATGTGAGCGGTATCGGTGGGCGTTTCCGGGATGGCGGCCACCTCGGCGCCGCCGGCCAGCGCCGTATACAGGCCGATGTACCCGCTGTGCCGCCCCATCACTTCCACCAGGAACATGCGTTCGTGGCTGTCGGCCGTGTCGCGCAGCCGGTCGAGCGCTTCGACCGCGGTCTCGACGGCGGTGGCGAATCCGATGGTGTAGTCGGTGCCCAACAGGTCGTTGTCGATGGTGCCCGGGCAGCCGATCACCTGGCCGTCGTAGTATCGGCTCAGGGCGACGGCGCCGCGGAAAGAGCCGTCGCCGCCGATGGGAATGAGGGCGTCGATCCGGTGTTTTTGGAGGATGCCGGCGGCCTTCTTTTGCCCGGCGTCGGTGCGGAACTCCTCGCTGCGACTGGTGTGCAGGATGGTGCCGCCGAGCTTGGCCAGGTTCGATACCGAGCGGAGCTTCATGAGCGGTTCGCCATCGGCATTGATGTAGAAATCTTCGTTCAGCAGCCCCTGGTAGCCCCGGTGGATGCCCACGACGTCGTGGCCGGCCGCCTTGGCGGAGCGTACGACCGCGCGGAGGCAGGCGTTCATCCCGGGAGCGTCGCCGCCGCTGCAGAAGACACCGATTCGCATGGTAGGGCCTTTCGTAGATAGGGGCCGTGGGGGGCGATCCCCTGGGAGCGTTGGGGCGGATTAGAACTCGTCGATGGCCAGCTCGTGCTCGCGCAGAAAGGCCTCGGCCTCCTCGCGGGTGAAAACGCCGTCGGTGGCGCCGAGCGCGCGCACACAGCTCGCCCCCAGTGCGCTACCCCAGCGCAGGCAGCCGGCCGGGTCCTCGCCGCGCAGCAGCCCGGCGCAATAGCCCGCGTCGAAGGCGTCGCCGGAGCCGGTCGCGCCCAGGTACTCGGCCGGGTACGTGCCGGCGCGGAGGCGGTGGGTATCGCTCAGCAGTAGGCAGCCCCGGTCGCCCTGGGTGATGACCACCGTCTTCGCCCCGGCTTCGCGGAAATGCTGCGCCTGCTCGTACGGGTCGCCGAGGCCGGTAATCAGCGCGGCTTCGTCGTCGTTGGGGAGGAACACGTCCACCTCGGGCAGGACTTTGGCAAGGGTCTCCCGGCGGTCCGTCCCGCCGAACAGCACGACGTCGAGGACGGTTTGGGCGCCGGCGGCGCGGGCGGTTCGGAACATCTCGACGAACGCCTCGGTTTCCAGCCCCGGCATCATCAGGTACCCGCCCACGTAAACGACCTTTGCCTGCCGGATCCATTCGGGTGGAATGTGGCCCACTTCAAACGCGGTGTTGGCCCCCGGCATGCTGATGAACCGCCGGTCCTGGCCGGTCACGTTGATGACCATGGTGCCGGCGGTTCCGTGATCGGGCAGCGTATGGACGCCCGAGGCGTCGACCCCGGCCCGCTTGAGCGTCTCGACGACGAAGCGCCCGAACGTATCGTCGCCCACGCAGCCGGAAGCGCCCACCGAAACGCCCACTTTCGCCAGATCGACCGCGGCGTTCGACGCGCAGCCGCCCACGGTCAACTGCATCCGTTCGGTGGTCACTAGTTCGCCGGCGTTGGGGACGCGGGGGATGGGCGCGCAAACATAATCGGCAAAAAGGATTCCGGCACACAGGCAGTCGACGGCCATCGGTTCGTGCTCCGTGGTGGGTCCGAGGGATGAATGCAGGTGACAGGTGGGTGTCAGGTGACAGGTGGGTGTCAGGTGACAGGTGGGTGTATTGATAGCAGCCGGGCTTTGGCTTGACCAGTCCCCCCCGGGCGGAGCCGTTCACGGGTGGCCGTACCGCTCGTCTTCCCAGCGATGGTCGGTCACCAGCCAGCGGTCGCCGTATTGGCGGAGCATGAGTTCCAAATCGGTGGCGTAGTGCCGGTAGGAAATCATGCCCCGCCGATCGTTGAACTCGACCCGCACGCTCAATTGCACCCTGACACTCGGGGGGTTGGTCAACTCGTTGATGGGGCCGACCTCCAGTCGGGTGATGCGCACGCTGGTGAACTCGACGTGTCGCAGCACGCGGCGCAACAAGTCTTCGGTGGAGTTGGCCTGGGGGCCCAGGCAGGCGAGCACGGCGTCGGGGTCGTTCGCCTCCAGGGCCGCGCGGCCGGCCTCGATGGCCAACTCGACCCGCTCCCGCTCGGTCACCACCAGCCATTCGAGCCCCACCAGGGCCAGGACCACCACCAGCACCGCTCCCATGGCCCCCAGCACCGCGCCGCGTCCGGTGCGCACGAGGATGACGCCGAGAATCGCTTCGACGACGATCCCCGCCAGGATGGCCGGCCAGGGGTTTTCCAGGAGGATGGTCATGGTAGCCGTTACAGGGGGACTGTCCCCCTTCGCATACCCTCCGTTGGAGTTCACGCTTTAGCGTGCGAACCGAGGATGTGCGACCCGCCGCACGCTAAAGCGTGAACTCCAACAGTGCGCGGCCCGTTTGCTTCACCGCGTGCGGCTACCCGAACAATGGGCCGCCGTACAGGGCGCCGTCGCCGAGGATCTCCTCGATACGGAGCAACTGATTGTACTTGGCCATGCGGTCGGTGCGTGAGGCCGAACCCGTCTTGATCTGCCCCGTTCCCAGGCCCACGGCCAGGTCGGCGATGGTCGAATCCTCCGTCTCGCCGCTGCGGTGGCTGATCACGGCCGTGTAGGCGTTGCGCCGGGCGAGTTCGACGGCTTCGATGGTTTCGGTGAGGGTGCCGATCTGGTTGACCTTAATCAGGATGCTGTTGGCAATGCTCTCTTCGATACCGCGTTGCAGCCGGACGGTATTGGTCACGAACAGGTCGTCGCCGACCAGTTGCACCTTCTCGCTGAGCCGTTCGGTCAGCAGCCTCCATCCGTCCCAGTCGTCCTCGTCGCAGGCGTCTTCGATGGAGCAGATGGGGTACTGATCGACCCATCCGGCCAGCAGGTCGATGAAGGCCGGGGCGTCGATTTCCTTCCCGTCGACCTTGTAGCGTTTCTTTTCGGCGTCGTAGAACTCGCTGGCGGCGGCGTCCAAGGCGATGAACACCTGCTCGCCCATCCGGTAGCCGGCTTTCTCGGCGGCTTCCATGATGACGTCCAGCGCCTCGGCGTTGCTGCCCAGCCCGGGCGCGAAGCCGCCTTCGTCGCCCACGTTGGTGCTCAGGCCCTTGCCCTTGAGCACCTTTTTGAGGTGGTGGAAGATTTCGCATCCGGCGCGGATCGCGTCGGTGAACGAGTCGACGCCCAGGGGCATGACCATGAACTCCTGGATGTCGACGGCGTTGTCGGCATGGCTGCCGCCGTTGATGATGTTCATCATGGGGGCGGGGAGGATGCGGGCCTGGACCCCCCCGAGGTAGCGGAACAGCGGCAGGCCGCAGTGGTCGGCCGCCGCGTGGGCCGCCGCCAGCGACACGCCCAGGATGGCGTTCGCCCCCAGCCGGCTCTTGTTCTCGGTACCGTCCAACTCGAGCATCCGCTGGTCGAGGGCGACCTGGTCGAGAACATCCATGCCGCAAAGTTCATCAGCCAACTGCTCGTTGACGTTCTCCACGGCCTGCATGACCCCCTTGCCGAGGTACAGCTTCTCGTCGCCGTCGCGCAGCTCCAGGGCCTCGTGAACGCCGGTGCTGGCCCCGCTGGGCACCGCCGCCCGACCAAATGAGCCATCGGCCGTCTCCGCGTCGACTTCGATGGTGGGATTGCCGCGGCTGTCGAGGATTTGTCGGGCACGGATGTCTACAATGGTTGAACTCATGGCTTGGTTCCTTGCAAAGCGGGAAATCGTGGGTCGAAAAGCGGAGTCCGATGGGGACCCGCGGGAAAACACGTCGGCGAACCTTTTATTTTGCGCGCGCGCCCGACCCATGCCTAGCGGGGGTAGGGTGCCGACGGCCCAAATCGCGATGGAGGATGGGGGGAATAGGCGAAACAGAAAGACCGACAATGATATTGACCTCGTGCCGGGGAATCGCTACCTTTCGGCGGCCATAGTCCTTATCTTCTTCTCGCCGGCAAGAGGCCGGCGCACTTTTCCACCAAGCCGTCGGAGCGGGGACCTTATCCAAACCGCCGCGGGGTGCCGACGGGGCAGACAGGAGCGCTGGAAGCCATGAGTTGTATGCGTTGGGCCGCCTTCGGAGCCATGCTTCTCGGAACCACCGGTTGCTGTAGCTGGGAGAAGTTCTCCTTCCGGGCCCAAAGCCCGAAAGAAAATGAACCGGTGGCCCAGTCCCCCCGCCTGGTCCGCGATCTGGCGGTTCCCTACAACATGCTGCCCGTGCGGATTGAGGCGATCGGCTTGGTGACCGGGCTTCGGGGCACCGGCAGTGATCCGGCGCCGTCGCCGCAGCGGGCCGTCCTGCTGGGCGAAATGCAAACGCGCGGCGTCGAGGCCCCGAACCGCATCCTCCAGTTGCCAAGCACCTCGCTGGTGCTCGTTCGCGGCATCCTTCGGCCGGGCATTCAGAAAGGCGACCGTTTCGACATCGAAGTGCGCGTTCCCGCAGCGTGTGAAACCACCAGTTTGCGGGGAGGCCGTCTGCTCGAATGCAGGATGCGGGAACTCGCTGTCTTGGGAGGCCGGGGGCATGAAGGGCACGTGCTCGGTCTGGCGAAGGGCCCCATCCTCGTCGACCCTGCGGCCGAAAGCGGCAAGGATCGGGTCATGGCCGCGCGGGGCCGGGTCCTGGGTGGCGGCGTGGCGATGAAATCGCGTCCGCTCGGCCTGCGGCTGCGTTCGGAACACCAGAGCGTGTTCAACAGTTCGCGAATCGCCACGGCCATCAACCGGCGCTTCCACACGTTCGATCGAGGCGTCAAGGTGGGCGTGGCCGAGGCTCAAACCGATCAGTTTGTGCGCCTGCACGTGCATCCCCGCTACAAGGACAGCATCGACCGGTACGTCCGCGTGCTGCGGGCGGTGATCATTCGCGAGTCGGCCAGGGAGCGGGCCGATCGGGTCGCGCGTCTGAAGTGCCAATTGCTCGATCCGGCGACGGCCGCGGAGGCGGCGCTTCAACTCGAGGCGATCGGCGTCGAGGGGGTCAAGGCGTTGATGGCGGGCATCGAATCGCCCGATCCGGAAGTCCGGTTCCACGCGGCCGAATCGCTGGCCTACTTCGACCGCCGCGAAGCCGCCCGGCCGCTGGCCGAAGCCGCCCGCAACCAGCCCGCCTTCCGCGTGTTCGCCCTCAGCGCGTTGAGCGTCATCGAGGACTTCGCGGCCTACGACGCGCTGCGCGAGATGCTTTCGTTGCCCAGCGCCGAGACGCGGTACGGGGCCTTTCGGGCCCTCTGGGTGATGAATCGCAACGATGCCCTGGTTCGCGGCGAGCAACTTGGCGACTTCAGCTATCACGTGCTCGACGTGGGGGGGCCGCCGATGATCCACGTCACGCGGAACCGGCGTCCGGAGTTGGTCGTGTTCGGCCCTGACCAGCAGCTCGTCACACCGTTTGCGTTCAATGCGGGCAACCGGATCATGGTCACCAGCCTGCCGTCCGGCGAGGTGTCGGTGGCGAAGTTCGCCGTGGGCGAGTCCGACCAGCAGCGCATCGTTTCCACGCGGATCGACGAGGTGATCCGCGCCATTGCGGAACTGGGGGGAACGTACCCCGACGTGGTCCAGGCCCTCCAAGAGGCGAAAGAAAGCAGGGCGCTCCACGGTCGATTCGAGATCGACGCCCTGCCCGAGGCCGGCCGCCGCTACGAACGTTCGCCCGACAATCTGGCCGGCCCGGTTGCCCAAGATGACGGCGCCGGCGACAATCTGTTCGCCGAGGTGGACGCCCAGGACCGCAGGCGCCGCCAAGAGGGCGGCTCGGAAGAGGGGGATGACAGCGAACACCGGCTCGATTCCGACGAAATGGCCGGACACCCGGAGTCCCGACAAGGATTTCTTGGTAGAATGTTCTGGTGGCGTTAATATGGTCAGGGGACATGTTACGCGCGGCGTTAGATGCCACTGGTGAGGGGGGATAGCCGTCAAACGCAGCGGCACCGGCCCGTCCGCCCCCGGTTCCCCATGGCGCCGCCGCTGCTCCTGTAAACCTGACACCTATATGGACCGCGTGGGTGAACCCGACTGCCGAGGCAGTCGGAACCACCCTACGAGCTTGACACCTAAAACTTGGCCCGCATGCTGAAGGCGCTGGAACTCACCGGATTCAAGAGCTTTGCCGACAAGACGCGGTTCGAGTTCCCCCCTGGAATTACCGTGGTGGTGGGGCCGAACGGATCGGGCAAGTCGAACATCGTCGACGCGGTGAAGTGGGTCCTCGGCGAGCAGAGCGTCAAGAGCCTGCGCGGCCGGGAGATGGCCGACGTCATTTTTAACGGTTCCGGGGCGCGCCGGCCGATGAACTCGGCCGAAATCACCCTTACCTTCAACAACGCCGGCGGGCTGCTGACCCTCGACGCGCCCGAGGTGCACATCACCCGCCGCGTGTACCGCAGCGGCGAGAGCGAGTACCTGATCAACCGCCAGCCGGCGCGCCTGCGCGACATTCGCGACCTGCTGGCCGGCACGGGCATGGGCACGCAGGCGTACAGCGTCATCGAGCAGGGGAAGGTCGACGTGCTCTTGCAGTCGTCGCCCCGCGACCGGCGAATGATTTTCGAGGAGGCGGCGGGCATCAGCCGGTTCAAGGCCCGCAAACTCGAGGCCCTTCGCCGCCTCGAACGCGTCGATCAGAACCTGCTGCGGCTGGGCGATATTGTGGACGAAGTGGAAGGCCGGCTGCGCGGCGTGCGCATGCAGGCCGGCAAGGCCCGACGGTATCGCGAGTATACCGAGCGCCTCCAGGAACTGCGCACGCAGGTGGGCCTGGTCGACTGGCGGCGGTTGACCGGCGAGTTGGCTGAATTCGAAGCGGCCATCGCCCGCTGCCGGCAGGATCGCGACGCGGCCGCCGCCGAGGCGGAGCGGGCCGACGCCGACGTGCTCGAACTCGACGCCCGAATCAGCGAATTGACCGAAGCCCTCCGCCGCCGCGACGCCTTGATGGCCGAGGGGCGCGAACGGATCGCCGGCCGCGAATCGACCATCGAGCACGAGCGGGCCCGGCTGCGCGAGCACGAGGCCGAGGTGAGCCGTTGCCGCCGGCAACTGGCCGGGATGAACGTGCGGGCCGGCGAATTGCGGCAGCAGCTCGCCGTCACCGACGACGAGCTTCAGGAGGCCCAGCAGCAGTACCAGGCGATCGCCCGCGCCGTGACCGAGGGAGAACGCGCCCTGACCGAAACGACCCGCCACCTCGATCAGGTGCGGGGCGAAACGGAGCAGCGGCGCGCCGGCCACGTGGAACTGATGCGCAACGCGGCGGCTTTGGGCAACGAAGCCAGTTCGCTCCAGAGCCGGGCGGACGGCGCCGAAGCGGCCCGCGCGCAGTGCGAGCGCCGGCTGGCCGAGGTGGACCGGCGCCTGGAAGGCGTGGCTGCCGACCTAGCCGGCATGGAAGCGGAGCATCGCCACCTGGCCGCAGAGGTGGAAGCCCGGCGCGAGACGTGCGAAGCGGCCGCGGCGCGGCTGGCCGAGGCGAATGCCGACCTGGCGCGGTGCCGGGAGCGCCGGCAGGAACTGGCCCAGCAGCACAGTGCGGCCACCGAACGCGCCGGCCTGCTCGAGGAGCTTCAAGCGCGCCAGGAAGGTCTCGACGCCGGCGTGAAGGAGGTGCTGGCCGCGGCTGATCGGCTCGAAAGCGGACCGTTTGGCGGCGTTTGCGGCGTCCTGGCCGATCTGCTCCAGGTGAGCGTGGAAGCCGCGCCGCTGGTGGAGGTGGCCCTCGGCCCGGCGGCCCAGTGCGTGGTCGTCAAAACCCGCCGGCCGCTGCTCAATTTCCTGCAGGAGCAAAGCCCGCGGTTTGCCGGACGCGTGGGATTCCTGTGGCTGGACCAAGCCTGCGCCACTCCGCCGGAGAGGGCAGCGGGGCTGGACGGCTTGCCCGGCGTGATGGGCCGGGCCGACCGCTTCGCCGATTCCGAGCCCCGGCTCCGACCCCTGGTTGCCCGCCTGCTGAGCGGCACCTGGATTGTCGAAAACCTGGGCCGGGCCGTCGAGTTGGCCGTAGGGGCTCCCCAGGCGAACTTCGTCACCCTCACCGGCGAGTTCCTCCACGCCGACGGTACCCTGACCGTCGGCCCGCGGCAGGAGGCCACCGGGCTCATCTCGCGCCGCAGCCAGCTTCGGGCGTTGGGCGAGCAGCTTGCCGCGCTGCAAGCCCAGTTGGAACGCTGCGACGCCGACCTCGCCCGCCTCGACGCCGTGCACACCGGCGCCGAGGCCGCCGTCGCCCGGGGGCGCGACGCGCAGCAGCAGGCGGCCGACGCCCTGGCCGCGCACCGGTTCCGCATCGGCGGCGCCGAGCAGCAGCGCGAACAGCTTAACGAGCAGCGCAGCGCGCTGGCGGCGGAACTGGAGGCCGTGGAATCGCAGTACCGGACGGCCACGGCCCGGCTGGCCGAAGTGGCCGCCCGGCGCACCGAAAGCGAATCGAACCTGGCGGGCCTGGAAGCCCAGTTGGCGGGCCTCGACGAGCAACTCGCCCGCATCGAAACCCAACGCCAACGCCAAGAGCGCGAAACGACGCAGGTGAAGGTGGAACTGGCCAAGAGCGAGGAGCGCCTGCGCAATCTGCACGCCCGCCGGCGCCAGTTCGAGGAGCACCACCGGGAACGCCGCCGCGCCATTGCCGACAGCCGGGAGCGGCTGGCGCAATCGCTCAAGCAGGCCGATGCCGCCCGATGGGCCATCCTGCGGGCCGAGTCGGAGGTGGCCGAGTTGTACCTCCGCAAGGAAGCCTTCCACGGCGAAACCGTGCTGCAACTGAACGAGCGGGAGCAGTTGCACAGCCGCCGCTCGACGCTGACCGACCGCGTGCAGAAGGCCCGCGCCGCCATCCGCCGGCTCGAAGAGCAACTGCACGAGCAAGAACTGGCCGCCAGTGAGGTGCGCCATAAGCGGTCGGCCATGGCCGACCGCCTGCGCGAGGACTACGGCATCGAACTGGCCGAACTCGAACACGAGCCCACCGACGAGGAGCAGCACGAACGCGAGCGGGTGCAGGAGGAAATCGACGACCTGAGACGGAAGATCGGCAACTTGGGCAACGTCAACCTCGAAGCCCTCGAAGAACTGGAGCAGCTCGAAGGCCGGCACCAGGGCCTGTTCCAACAGAACCAGGACCTGGTCAAGGCCAAGGACGCGCTGGTGCGCATTATCGACAAGATCGACACCGACAGCCGGCGGCTGTTCTCGGAGACGCTCGAGACGGTGCGGGGGCACTTCCAGACGTTGTTCCGCGACCTGTTCGGCGGCGGCCGGGCCGACATCGTGCTCGACGAGGGCGTCGACATCCTCGACAGCGGCATTGAGATCGTCGCCCGCCCGCCGGGCAAGGAACCCCGCAGCATCTCACTCTTAAGCGGCGGCGAGAAGACACTCACCTGCGTGGCCATGCTCCTGGCCATCTTCCGCAGCCGCCCGAGCCCCTTCTGCGTGCTCGACGAGGTCGACGCCGCCCTCGATGAAGCCAATATCGACCGCTTCATCAAGGTGCTCCAAGACTTCCTGGCCTGGACGCAGTTCATCATCGTCACCCACTCGAAAAAGACGATGACCTGCGCCAATACGCTGTACGGCGTCACCATGCAGGAGTCGGGCGTGTCGAAGCAGGTGTCGGTCCGCTTCGAAGACGTTAGCGAAGGCGGCGAGATCAGCCCGGAAGCGCTGGCCGATAACCAGGAAACGCAAGCCGCGTAGGGCAGGCACACCATCCCATGGCGCAAAAGGACGACTGGCGCAGTCTGTATCCGTTCCGCTCGCACGCGTTGGACCTCGACGGACTGCGATACCACTACGTCGACGAGGGCGCCGGGAAGCCGATCCTGCTGATCCACGGCAACCCCACCTGGTCGTTCTACTGGCGCGAGCTGATCCGGGCGCTCCGCGGCGAGTACCGGCTGGTGGCGCCCGACCACATCGGCTGCGGGCTTTCCGACAAGCCGCCGCCGGCCGAGTACCCCTTCACGCTACGGCGGCGCATCGACGACCTGGGCGCCTTGATCGAATCGCTCGATTTGCGCGACATCACGCTGGTCGGGCACGACTGGGGCGGGGCGATCGGGCTGGGGGCCGCCGTCGAGACGCCGCAACGGTTCGCCCGACTCGTGCTGTTGAACACGGCCGCCTTCCCCGCACGCCGCTGCCCGTGGCGCATCCGCGCCTGCCGCACACCGCTGCTGGGGCGGCTGGCCGTGCAGGGCCTGAATCTGTTCTCGCGGGCGGCCGGGCGCATGGCGCTTCACCGGCCGCAGCGGCTGGGGCGCGCCGCCCGGGCCGGGCTGCTGGCCCCCTACGACTCGTGGCGGAACCGGGCGGCCGTGTACCAGTTCGTGCGCGACATCCCCCTGAACCCTCGCCACCCAAGCTACGCCACGCTCGCCGGAATCGAGGCCCGGCTGAGCAGCCTCGACAGCCTGCCCGTGCTGCTGCTCTGGGGCATGCGCGACTGGTGCTTCACGCCCCATTTCCTAGATCGGTTCTGCAAGTTGTTTCCCACGGCGCGGGCCGTCCGCCTGGAAGACGCGGGCCACTACGTGGTCGAAGAAGCGGCCGACGAAATCCTTGCCCACCTGCGCGACTTCCTGGGCGAGCGGTTACCTGCCACCGACCCGTAGGATGGACTTACCCGTCCGTAGCCGGCACGTCCGTAGCCGGTAGGATGGACATTCTTGCCCGTCACCCGTAGGATGGACATTCTTGTCCGTCGGCCCATGACGGACAGGAATGTCCATCCTACCTCATGGGCCGCGTTCCGCCACCGGCCTTCAACCCCATTCCGCCATGCGTCGATCCAACGCGAACGAACACTACCGGGTGCGCGTGGCCGGCGAGACGCTTCGATTCTCGGCCGCCCATTTCATTACCTACGGCACCCGCGAGGTGGAACCCCTGCACGGGCACGACTACCGTGTTGCGGCCGACATCGGCGCCCCGCTCGGACCGCACGGCTGCGTGGCCGACTTCCTGGCCGTCGACCGGGCGCTGAAGGAGCTGATCGGCCACTTGGACCATCGCACCTTGCTGCCCGAACGGCATCCCGAGGTCCGCTTCGACGTTCGGGCCGAGGAAATCGAGGTTGTGCTCAGGGCGCGGCGCTGGATATTCCCGCGGGCCGACTGTGTGCTCCTGCCCGTCGAAAACACCACAGCGGAAGCGCTGGCGGGGCATCTGGCGGCCGCGCTGCTGGCGAAGCTGGCGCCGCAATGCTCCCACCCGTTGACCTGCGTTCGGGTGGAGGTGTTCGAATCGCCGGGCTTCAGCGCGGTCTGCACGCTGGGGCCGGCGGCAGAATAGCGCCCCATGAAGCTTGCGGTCGCTTCCGGCGGTTGTCGGGCTTGCCAGCCTGGTCGGACTGGACGGACCGGTCGGACTGGACGGACCGGTCGGACTGGACGGACGTTTCGCCTCGGCGCGAACCGGCCCTGGAGCCCCGCCGGCGCCGGCGGCAGGAGTCCTTGCACGGATTATTCATGTGGGGCAAGGTCGCATAAGTTTTGGGTGGGACGGCGCAAGCCACGCCCGGCTGGTTTGCACGCCGTCCGCCGGAAGGGCCCGGCCGACCGACCGAACTACCACCAGAGTCTTGGCTTGCTTGTCACCACCCTACATCGTCATGAATAATCCGGGCTAGTCTTCCTGCTGGCGGAGCTTGACCAGTACGCTGTAATCCTCCAGCGTGGTCGTGTCGCCGACGGTTTCCTTGCCCGCCGCGATGTCGCGCAGCAGGCGCCGCATGATCTTGCCACTGCGCGTCTTCGGCAGCGCCGTGGTGAAGCGGATGTCGTCGGGCGCGGCCAGCGCGCCGATCTCTTTGCGCACGTGCTGTCGGAGTTCCTTGCGCAGCTCGTCGCTTGGCTCGGCGTCGCCGGCGAGGGTGACGAACACGCAGATGGCTTCGCCCTTCAGGTCGTGCGGCCGGCCCACCGAGGCGGCTTCGGCCACTGCCGGATGGCTCACCAGCGCGCTTTCGATCTCGATCGTGCTCAGCCGGTGGCCCGACACGTTCAACACGTCGTCAATGCGGCCCATGATCCAGTAGTAGCCGTCTTCATCGCACCGGGCGTTGTCGCCGCAAAGGTACTTGCCCGGCACCTGAGACCAGTACTGGGTCTTGTAGCGTTCCTCGTCGCCCCAGATGCCCCGGAGCATGCCCGGCCAGGGGCGCGCGATGGTCAGCCAGCCACCGTGGCCGGTGGGCACCGGCTGTGTGTCCTCACCGACAATCTCCGGCACGATGCCCGGCAGCGGCTTGCAGCAGCTTCCCGGCTTGGTGGGCGTGGCGCCCGGCAGGGGCGTCATCATGATGCCGCCGGTTTCGGTCTGCCACCA
>PWXP01000211.1 GCA_003561895.1 Planctomycetaceae bacterium
CCGCAAATCGGGTACAATCGCAGGCGTCGTTCCAATACCTCACCGCATCGCCGTGCCCGAACGCACGGCGACCCCACCAACCCGAGGAGAGCCAGTCATGAACGCTCGCAAGAGGGGACCCACGCGGCGGCGGTTCCTCCAGAGTACGGCCGCCGGCGCGGCAGCGCTGGCCCACGCGCCGCCGCAGCACCCGGAAGCCTGCGGCCTGTGGGGCTGGGCCGAACTGCGGTACGCCGACGGGCTGACGTTCGTGTTCGACAGCGGCGAATGGGGCCCGCCCTACGACCGCCGCGAGCCGCGGGGCGTGAGCGAACACGACCTCAGCGCGGAGGACCGGGAGAAACTCCGCGCGATGCCCGACCCCGAGCCCCTGGTGAGCTTTCCCGAGGCCATCCGCACCCGAAAGCGCGCCGGCGGGTACGCCGAGGCCTCGCACCGCTGCGCCACGCTGCTGCACCTGGCGAACATTGCCATCCGTTGCGGGCGGAAGATCCGCTACGACCCCGACCGGGAGCAGATCATCGGCGACGAGGAGGCCAACCGCCTGGTCCACCAGCCGATGCGCGCGCCGTGGTTCGCCTGAGGACTCCAACGTCATTCCATGGCTGATCGCCAACCATCAACAATAGGAGCCTGCAGACGAAGGACCTGTGGGGCCCGGCACGCTGAAGCGTGAACTCCAACGGGGCGTTCACGTCATCTGCCAGACGGCCATCTTCAGCAGGTCGCGGAAGTGGCGGCCGGCGAGGACGGCGGCCGGCTCGAAACCGCAATGCACGAGGCAGTGGCGGCAGCGGGCATCGCCGCCGGGCCCGAAGCCCGACCAGTCGGTTTCCTCGAGAAGCTCGCGGTAGGTGGCGTGGTGCGCGTCGGCCATTAGGTAGCAGGGCGAACGCCAGCCGGCGAGGTTGTACGTCGGGTTCGCCCACGCCGCGCAGGGCAGGTCGCGCTGCCCGCACAAAAAGTCGAGGTACACCGGCGACGCCGTCCCCCGAAACCGGCCGAGCAGCTTGCGGGCCTGCCGGAACTTCCGGTGGACTTCGTCGCGGGTCATGAACATCGTCTCGGCGCGGGCGGGATTTTCGTCCTGCACGGCCGCGTAGCCGAAGGCGGGCGAGATCATCATGCCGTCGACCCGAAGCTCGGTGAGGTACTCGAACAGCACGGCAATTTCGTTCAGGTCGGTGTGCTTGTAGAGGGTCGTGTTGGTGTAGACGAGGAAGCCGGCCTGCTTGGCGGCCGCGATGCCCTCCACAGCGGCGGCGAATACGCCCTCGCGGCCCGCGGCGGCGTCGTGCGTGGCCTCCATGCCGTCGAGGTGGACGTTCATCATCAGCCGGTTGCTGCGCGGGAAGCCGGAAAGCTTGCGTTCGAGCAGCACGCCGTTGGTGCACAGGTACACGTGCTTGCGCCGGCCGAGGATCTCGCCGGTGAGCTGCTCGATTTCGGGGTAGATGAGCGGTTCGCCGCCGCACAGGCTGACGATGGGCGCGCCGCACTCGTCCAGCGCGGCTAGGCACTGCCCGACGGAAAGCCGCTGCCCGACGGTCGCCGCGTATTCTCGAACCCGGCCGCAGCCGTTACACCGTAGGTTGCAGGCGTGCAGGGGTTCGAGCATCAGCACCAGCGGGAAGCGCCGCGCGCCGGCAAGCCGCTTGCGCAAAAGGTAGGACGTCAGGGAGCGGGTCAGAGAAAGCGGGAATCGCATGATCGGTGCCGGGTTGGGGTGGCGGGAGAGGCCCGACCTGCTTCGCCCACTGCGCCAGCGCCAACAGCGGGAAGTAGATCGGGTAGGAATGGTAGCGCAGGTAGAACACCCTGGGGAAACCGGTGCCGGTGAACTCGGCCTCCTCCCAGGTGCCGTCTTCCTCCTGCGTGAGGGTCAGGAATCGGATGCCGCGAACCACCGCCGGGTGCTGCTCCAGGCCGGCCGCCATGAGACCCAGGACCGCCCACGCGGTCTGCGAGGCCGTGGCCGCCCCCTGGCCGCGGAGGTGCGGGTGCTCGTACGTATCGGGCGATTCGCCCCAGCCGCCGCTTTCCTGCTGATGGGCCAGGAGCCAGTTCGCGCCGACAACCACCGCCGGGTCGTCCTGCGGTACGCCGACGGCCGTCAGGCCCGTCAGCGCCTCCCACGTGCCGTAGATGTAGTTCACGCCCCACCGGCCGAACCAGCTTCCGTCGGCCTCCTGGGCGGCGCGCACGTAGTCGACGGCCCGGTCGACCGCCGGATGCCCCACACGCAGCCCCAATTGGCCCAGGGCCTCGAGCACCCGCGCCGTCAGGTCGGGCGTGCTGGGGTCGATCATGGCGTTGTGGTCGGCGAAGGGCACGTAGCAGAGGAACTCGGCGTTGTTGTTCCGGTCGAAGGCGGCCCATCCGCCGTCGTCGTTCTGCATGGCCAGCAGCCAGCGCAGCCCCCGGTCCATCGCGCCGTGGGTCCGCGCCAGCGTTTCGGCCGGATCCGCGCCGCCGGGCACGGCGTCCGGCTCGTCGAACATGCCCAGCCGGGGGAGCGACTCGCCGCCGGCCGCGGCCTCGTCGAACTGGGTGTTGAGGGCCATCAGCACCATGGCCGTGTCGTCGGAATCGGGGTAGAACTCGTTGCGGTGCTCGAAGTACCAGCCGCCCGGCTCGGCCCGAACCGTGGCCGACCAGTCGCCCGGCCGCGTCGTTTGCCGGTCGAGCAGCCAGCGGATGGCCTTTTGCGCGGCGGGGCTCGCCGGCGAGATGCCGGCCTCGACCAGCGCCCGCAGGGTAATGGCCGTGTCCCAGACCGGCGACTTGCACGGCTGCACGCGCGCCATGCCCGCCTCCGGGTCGTCGATCACCAGGGCGTCGAGTTGCCTCCGGCATTCCTCGACGGCCTCGTCCTGTTCGTCGTAGCCGAGCGACTTCAGCGCCACGAGGCTCCAGACGATGGGCGGGTAGATGGCGCCCACCCCGTCGCTGTGCTCGAATCGGGTGAGCATCCACTTCACGGCGGCGGCCAGTGCGCGGCGCCGCAGCGGCAGCCAACCGCGCCGCCGACACCGCTTCAGCACCCGATCGATCGTACGGAAGAAGCAATCCCAGCTCAACAGGCCCGTCCCGCCCGACAGTCCCGGGCAGCGGAGCCTCGGCCACTGGGCCGGCTCGGCGAGGAACAGTTCGCGGATGCCCAACCTCGGATCGACTTCCCGCACCGGGCGCTGCGAGGAAACGATCGACAGCGGGACGATCATCGTGCGGGACCACGAGCTGACCCGGTGCAGGCTCACCGGCAGCCACTTGGGCAGGAGCACGGCTTCGGGGGGCACATCGGGGCACTGATCGTAGGAAATCTGCCCCAGCATGGCCAGGTAGAAGCGGGTAAAGCTGTTCACCGCGTCGGCGCCGCCGTGGTTGAGGATGGCCTGCCGGGCCCGCTGCATGTACTCGGCACTGGGGTCGTGGCCGGTCAGCTTCAGCGCGAAGTACGCTTTCACGCTGCCGCTGATTTCCACGCCCCCCCCGGGATACATCGCCCAACCGCCGTCGGGCATCTGCTTCTCGACCAGGTAGGCCGCCAGCCGTTTCGCCAGCGGCGACTGCTCCCGGCCCAGATAGGCCAGCAGCAGGATGGTCTCGCTTTCGAGGATGGTGTCGCCCTCGAGTTCGGCGCACCAGTAGCCCTCGGCGTGCTGCTCCCCGAGCAGCCACTGCCGGGTTCGCAGCACGGCCCGCCGCACGGGCGCGCCCAACAGGCGGATCGTCGTGTCGTCCAAGAAATCGGACGGCGAGAGGCCGTTGTACCCATCCGTAGGCGCAACGCACGTTTCTTCAATCATGCTCATCGATGCAAGCCTCCTGCCCTTGTGAGCGGTCGTCCCTGACGCGCTACCCGCAGAATGCGGGCTGAGTACCAACTAGCTTATGACATTGCGGGCTGGACGGCAAGCCCAAACGGCGGCGAATTCTTGCTCAGGCGTGCATGCAGTGCTAGCATAGCCAGCATTGCCAGCATTGCCAGCATTGCCGGCTGCCGGGTTGAGGTGAACGAAGAATGCGGCTACGCTACGATTATAGGCAAACCGCTTCGGGCCTATCGTCGAAGGCGTCGCGGGAGGGGAGTTGCGCATAACGCGAGCATGCGAACCGGTTGCCCGGCCGCGCGCAAGCCGGCTCGCGACGTGTTATTGGATGATCGACCCCTGCCACAGTTGGCTCAGGAAGTGCGACCACGGGACGATGCGGATGCCCTCGACCACGCGCGGTTCGGGCTCGGTGCATACGAGGATGGCCGCCCGCGGACGGTGTGCGTCGACGAAGCCGGCCAGCGGGCGCAGATCGCGGCGGTCGATGCGTGCGGCGCCTTTGACCTCGACCGCCACCTCGCCCGATCCGAGGACGAAGTCCACTTCGAGGCCGGATTTGGTGCGCCAGAAGTGGATGTCGAAACGCAGGTCGGAGTAGGACGCGTAGGCCGTCAGTTCCATGAAAATGAGGTGCTCCAGGGCCTTTCCGAACTGCTCACCCCGTGCCTCGAGGATCCGGCGCTTCGTGAGGGCGCCGGCCACCCCGACGTCGAACAGATAGAACTTCGGCGTCTTGCCGATCACCTGCCGCTCCTGCCGCCGCTTGTACGGCGGCACCATCCGGCCCAGCAGCGTATCGCAAAGAATCTGGTAGTACTCCCTCACGGTCTTCGCGTCGGCGCCGCAATCGCGAGCGATGTTGGCGTAGTTGGTCAGCTCGCCATGCGAGTAGCCCATCGCGTCGAAGAACCGCGAGAACGCCGGAACGTTTCGGGTAAGCCCCTCATCGAATACTTCCTCCTTGAGGTAGGCGCGCACATAGGCGTCGAGCGACTTTCTGTAGTGGGTGGACTGATAATGGGCGGGAATCAACCCGCGGTTGAGCGCCTGAAGCAGATCGAAGTCGGCCAGTTCGGCCGTCACGAGTGGGAACATCTCGTACCGCCATGCCCGGCCTCCGAGCAGGTTGGCCCTTCCTCGTTTGAGCTTCCGGGCACTGGAACCGCACAGGATGAACTGGAGGCGGCGGTTCTCGATCAGCCAGTGAACCTCATCGAGCAGGGCCGGTACCTTCTGCACCTCGTCAATGATGACCGGCCCGGCCAACTGCTCGGGCGAACAGGCCGCGAGGCGTTCCCGCAACAGCGCAGGCCGCTGCAACAGGTCGAGGGCCAAGTCCGTTTTCAGCAGGTCGAACCACAGGCTGCCCGGGAAGCGCGACTGGAGATACGTGGACTTTCCGGTCTTGCGTGCCCCCCAAAGGAACGCAGACTGCCCCTCCCGAAGGATGACATCCAGGATTCGCTCGATCATGACCATTATGGAGCCCGCTCCCGTTTGGTTCTACTAAAATGGAGTATACTCCATTTTAGTCCTCGATAATGGCTCAGGCGAGCGGTAAATTGGAATTTGCCCGTAGGATGGACATTCCTGTCCGTCAGCCCCTTAAGATGGACATTTTTGTCCGGCTCGCGGATTGACGGACAGGAATGTCCATCCAACGGACGTGGCAGGGTAGTTTCTGCCGCTTCCCTTACCGCACCGCGCGGTACGCGCGGGCGGGGTGGTCGTCAATGGGCGGAAGCGGCGCGAGGACACCCTGGTCGACCAGTTCCTCGAACAGCTCGGGCTGCACCCACGGGTCGAATCCGTAGGTGGCGCGGTAGCGGGCGATTTCACCCCAGTGCACCAGCACGTGCGAGACGCCGGCCTCGGCCATCCGCCGGCGAATCGCCCCCGGCGGCCCCTCGCGCGCCAGACGCCTCAGCGGCGTCTCGTCGAAGCACGTGCTGTACAGGATGGGCATCTCCAGGTCGAACACGGCGGCGTCGCCCACCAACAGCAGCGTGCCCTCGGGCGGTTGGGCGTTGAAGTGCCGGTGCCACGGGTTGACCCGGAGCGGATCGGTGCGAGCCCGCTCCAGCGGCAGGAAGAACCGCTTGTAGTTGCCCGGCGCCGGCGCGGCGGCCACCAGCAGGCTCACAAGCGAGGTGAGCACGAACAGCGAAAGGAACCCCCGCCGCCACCACGCGCGGCCGGTCCACACCGCGCCTATGCCGGCCAGCAGCGCCACGACGGGCAGCACGGGGATCCAAAACCGGTCGATCCGGTGCGTCAACAGCCACCAGGCCGCAATAAACCACGCGAAATACCCCACCAACAGCGGCACCGTGGCAGGCACGCTCCGCCGTGCCGTCCGCCGTTGCGCCGCATGCCCTCCTCCAGCCGTGGCAGGCGCATCCACAGACGGCACAGCCCCGGTCCACCTCCGCGCCAGCATTGCCAGCAGCGCCAGCGGGAACAGCAGCGGGCCCAGCCATTCGCTCGCCAGGAACACCGTGTACAGGTCGCGGGCAAGGCCTTGCGGCGAGAAACCGTCCGGCAAGTGGACGCGGTTCCACTGGGCGTTGCTTTCCGCGTTCCACGTGCCGGTGCTGTCGCCGAACAGTTCGAACAGCAGGGGATAGGTGGGGTTGCCGGTGAAGGCCCAGTTCTTGGCGTACCAAAGCCCGCCGCCCAGGGCCGCGGCGCACAGCAGCACGGCCATGGGTTTCCAGGCGGCGCGCAGGTGGGTCAGGGAAAGCTGAAGTGGCCCCCGCTTGTCGGAATGTTGTAGCGATTGGTCGGCGCACGAGCCACCGCCTTGCTTGCCACCACCCAACGCGGTCCAACCAAGAAGCGGCACCAGCACAAAGAGCACCCCCGGGTACTTGCACGCCGCGGCGGCCCCGGCAAGGTAGCCCGCAAGTAGCAGGTTCAAGTGGGAAGACAGGAAGGAATGCCAGGGACGGTTGAGCGGCGCCGTTGGGGGTTCCCGGGTTGGGGAGGGGTTAAGCGATTCACACGCTGAAGCGTGAACTCCAACGGAAGCGTGAACTCCAACGGGGGTGGGGGGCAGCAGCGCGGCGGCGTAGAGGGCCAGGAAGGAATACATCGCCAGGGGCGATTCGACCAGCCCGGCCGTCGCCACGTGAACCACCCACGGCGTGCTCAGGTACAGCACGGCGGCAATCGCGCCGGCCGAATGGGAATGCAGGCGCCGGCCGGCGGCCAGTAGTGCCAGGGCCGTCAGCGGCGCGGTCACGGCGATCACGGTCTTCCCCGCCAGGGCGCCGAGCCACCAGTCGCCGGTGATGCCCATGGCCGCCAGCGCGAACATGCCGGCGCCCAGCGGCATGTTGGCATAGACGTTGTGCGGCACAAATCCGATGTGCCCCTGCCCGTAGAACTCCTTCGGCGCTTGCAGGTGGTATTCGAGCACGTCGAAGTCGACCGGCGGCAGCACGCCGCCCAGCGCGACGACGAGGCCAAACGGGGCCGCCAGCCCGAGCCACCGCGGGTCGAGCCACTCGGCGGGGCCGCGGTTGCCGGTTGTCTTTTCCCGCTCCGGCCTCCGGGGTGGCGCCGCGGCCGGCGGTGTCTCGGCAGCCCGCCGGAGCCACAGTTTGGGGAAGACGGCCATCGACAACACGGCGGGCAGGGCGAAGGTCATGGGATTGCGCAGCCAGCCCAGCAGCCCCACGGCAAGGGTGTACGTCGACACGGTCGCCAGCCCCACCGCCGTCGAGAAAACCAGCGATTCCAGCCGCGTGAGCATACGGTCGGCCCCGACGGCGGCCAGCAGCACCCAGCCCAGGGCGGCCGAATAGGCGGCAATCAGGGCGGCCACCGCCAGCACGGGCAGCCGGTCGAGCAGGGCGAACTGTGGGGGATCGCCGAACCAAGGCTCCCCGAGCATTTCCGGCAGCAGCAGGAACTGCCAGTAGTCGACGCGCCGGAACGTATCGCCGGTAACCTGCTCGATGCTCGGCATGCGCGTGGCATAGAACAGCGCCAGGTACAGCCCCAACGCGGCCGGCACGAGAATCATTCGCCAGTAGGGCTTGGATTGGAACACGGCCGGTCCCAGTCGGTTCGTAGGAGGGACATTCCAATCCGCCTTCGGCCCGGCGAACCGGAATGTGACTCTTCCGCTTCTAGGTGCAGACTGCTTTACCGGTTTACCGGGGGACGGCACAGCGGCGTGTGCCTACTACATTGCCGCGGCCTGCACCTGGAAACGGAAGAGCCCGGAATGTCCCTCGTACGGCATGGTAGGTTACGTGCTCGCGCCGGCGCGAGGTCGCTCCTCTGTTCATTCTACGGCAACCGGCGGCGGCCGCAACCTGTCCGGCCCGGCCGGAAGGAATGCGCGCTACGGGCCGGGTGGCCGTCGCAGGTGTGCGGAGGGGGAAGGCTTTTCAGGGCGCCGCGCCCACCGACGTTTCGGCGTTGGTTCGGGCAGGCATTCGGAAGGGGCCGCGATGGGGTCGGGGGGGCCAGGCAGCCGCCACACCGGGGTGCGCGTGCGATTCCGGCAATTCCGCCCGCCGCAAGTCGATCGCTTCCAGGCATAGGGCGAGCCCCTGCGCGTTGGCAATCTGAATGGCGAGTCCCGGGCGGACGTTGGCTTCGAGGACGACCGGCCCGAGGGCCGCGTCCACCACAAAGTCGATGCCCAGGTAGCCCAGGCCCAGCCCCGAGGATAGTTCCGTCGCGCCGGCAAGCAGCGCCGGCCACTTGGGTACGGCCAGGCCGGCGATCGGGTGCGCGGTATCTGGGTGCCGGCCGATGGCGCGGCCGTTCAAGACGCCGCCGAAGGTCCGCCCGGTGTGCAGGTCGATGCCGACGGCGACAGCCCCTTGGTGCAGGTTGGCCCGGCCGCGCGACGCCGCCGTGGGCAAGCGGACCATGGCCATCGCCGGTACGCCGCGGTAGACGATAATGCGGATGTCGGGCGTGCCGCCCACGGCCACGTCGTCGAACGCCGGGTGGCAAACGACGCGCTGCTCGATGATCGCCCGGTCCGTCTGTCCGCCCAGCGAGTGCAGCCCGGAAAGAATCGCCGACAAATGGTAACGCAGGTCGGCCGTGGTCAGCGTATGACCGCCCGGCGTTGTAAAACGCCGGCCGTCGTGCGCTGCGATGACCACGATTCCCCGGCCTCCCGCGCCTTTGGCCGGCTTGATGACGAACTCCTGCCGCCCGCCCAGCACGGCGGGGAAGCGGCTCACGTCGCCGTTGCGTTCGACCACCGCATACGTGGCGGGCACGGGAATGCCCCGGGCCAGGCAAATCTGTTTGGTCAGGAGTTTGTCATTGACGCGCGGGTAGTGTTTCCGCGGGTTGCAGCCGGCCAGGTACTTCAGGTTGCGGCCGTTCATTCCCAGAAGACCGCATCGCCGCAGTTCGGCGGGCCAGCACCAGAATCGCCATTGGAATCGAGCCATCGTTGGGTAACGCTAGAATGCGGGTTAGGTTTCATCGGGAACGGGCACCGCCAGATCGCGGAACCGCCAAAGTTCCGTCAGCCGGTAACCGGTATACCGGCCCATGGCAATCAGCAGTGCCAGGGAAAAAAGGTGCAGTTCCGGGTAGTGGAGCAACAGGCGGCCCACCTGCTCGCCTTGGAGCACGAAGTAGCAGCAGGCGCCCACCA
Organism: Planctomycetaceae bacterium; assembly: GCA_003561895.1. Taxonomy (GTDB): domain Bacteria; phylum Planctomycetota; class Planctomycetia; order Pirellulales; family Thermoguttaceae; genus PWXP01. The sequence continues at coordinate 9,475 of PWXP01000211.1, forward strand.
GCACCGTGCCCAGAAGCACCTGAAACGAAGCACTTAGGCCGTCTTCTTCGGTGCTCACGTAGAACCGCTCGATAATCATGGTGAGAATGACCATGGGGAACAATACGGCGTCGGCGCCGGGCGTCAGGCCATAGTAGTCCAACAGCGAGACGGCGAACACCAGACAGACGGCCACGAGCGTCAGGATGACGCTGAGACGCGGCACGAACAACAACTTGAGCCGGTCCAGCAGCGACCGCGTGGCCAAACCAATGACCAGCACTGCGGCCAACACGGCCAAGCCGGTTTGCCAATCCGCGTAGACAAAGCTCAGCGCCACCAGCACCGGGGTGAAGGTGCCGAACGTGCGGATGCCGACCAAGGTGCGAAACACGGCGGTCACCACGGCGCCCAAGGGCATCAGCAACAGGAGGATGAGCACCTGACGCATTTCCACCGGCAGGCTGGCCGGGTCGAGGATGTCGGTCGGGTGCTGGCCGCGGCGGGCGAGGGTATGGCCGGGTGGGGGGATGGCCGTAATGGAGAACTGCGCGTTCAGTTCCGTCAGGCCCGTCCCGCGCACCGTTTGGGTGCCGTCGTATCGGGCGGGGAGGAAGTGGGCCGGCAGGTCACGGGCGTAGCCGTTGTCGGGGTCGAACGGCTCCCAATGGCCGTTGGCCAGCACCTCGACCCACACGTGCGGTTGGGCGGTGACCGATTCCTGGACGATGAACCCAGTGACCAACCGCGCCGGCACCTTGCCCGCCCGGCATAGGGCGACCATTGCCCGGGCGCGGCCCAGCGAGGTACCCCGCCGCTGCTCCAACACGCCTCGGGCATCGGCGAGCCCGTCCTCGTCGCTGACGATTTGGCGGTGGCAGAACTCGAAGATGCGGTCGACCAGCGCGGCCCGGTTGGCCGCCTCGGCCTGGAGTTCCCGAAGCTGCTCCCGAACGGTCGAACTTCTCACCTGGATGGTGCGGAAGCCGCGCAGATAGCCGGCGCGCTGTTCGGCGGTCAGTTGGGCGGGTGTGGTCCGGTCGCGGAACCGTGTTCGCGGGCTCAAGTGGATATCGAATCGGGCTTCGAGGCGGAACTCGCCGTCGCGCTGGGTGACCACACTCAGTTCGCGGGTCTCGGCCCTCGACCGCATCCGATCGGTTTTCAGACCGGTGTGCCGGAGGTCTTCGCGATAGATTCGGCTGTGTGGGCCGCCATCGGGAACGGCCACCCGAAGCCGCATGCCGGCTTCCGGAGCCCGAAAACTCACGTCGTACGTCAACCGCCAAACGCTATCGCCTTGGGTCATGGGCACGTCGCGGCGGCTGCGCACGCGCAGCCCGATGGCAGCGACGCCTGCCAGGCAAAGAGAAATCACCACCCAACGCGCAACTTGCCTTCCGTGCATCGCCGACTCCATAAACACCAGACTAGTGAGGGGTTCCACCCCCGCGGCGAGTTTCCGCCTCGTGCCGCCTTGCCCCAATCCGGAGCCCAAGATAAGCGCGAACCGCGCTGCCCGGCGAACATCCCGTGCCGGCAGCCGACGACGGCCCTTCCTGGATTCAGGGTCTCCTGGCAGACGAGCGGAACTCGTGGATCCCAACCTGCCCGGCACGCCGTCACTCGCGGCGACGGGTAGCCGTTGGCGGGCACGGGGCACCCCAAGTATCCCAGCAGAACAGCAAACCGATATAGTCTAACACGCGGGAACCGTACTCGTGAAATACCCGGCATGGCCCGATTCCCGGAAAGCCAAGCAGGACTTCTCATCTTCACGAATTGTACTCATGGCAAGCGTGGACGGCAAGGGGCCGGAACTCGGATTTTCAAGGACGGTCGATCGATCGCCCGGGGGATGCGGTGGCGGGCCGCCAGCCCCGCGCCCCTCGAAGTCGGGGCGTTGCCTTTCATTGGACCAGGGCCAAGGGATTTCTATCGCCGACAAACCAGGACTTGTCGATGTCATTGGCCGGATTGGCCGCCGGGCCGCCGAACCGCCGAACCGCTCGACCATCCCGTGGCCAAGCGTTCATCCCATGCCCGGATGATTCATGACCATGTAGGGTGGCGAATTCTCCGGGCTGAAGTTTTCTCCGGCCAGCCTACCCCTCGACTACAGGCAGCTCGGCGATGGCGGCCTCGATCTTCTCCTGCGGATAGGCGTAGTCCTCCAACTCGCCGCTGAAGTAGCGGTCGTAGGCGCCGAGGTCGCATATCCCGTGGCCCGAAAAGTTGAACACAATGCACTTTTCCTCACCGGTCTCGCGGCAGCGTTCGGCCGCGGCCACGGCGCAGCGTACGGCGTGCGAGGTTTCCGGGGCGGGAATGATGCCCTCGGTCTTGGCGAACAGGAGGGCCGCCTCGAAGCATTCGAGCTGGTGGAAGGCGACGGCTTCGATGAGCCCCAGTTCGGCGCTGAAGCTCACCATGGGCGCCATGCCGTGGTATCGCAGCCCGCCGGCGTGAATGCCCGGCGGCACGAAGCCGTGGCCGAGGGTGAACATCTTCAGCAGCGGGGTGAGCATGGTGGTATCGCCGAAGTCGTAGCGGTACTGGCCGCGGCTCATGGTCGGGCAGCTCCGGGGCTCGCAGGCGATGAACCGGATGTCGCGGCCGGCGATTTTGTGCCGGAGGAAGGGAAAGGCCAGGCCGGCGAAGTTGCTCCCCCCGCCCACGCAGCCGATGACCACGTCGGGGAAGTCCTCGGCCAGTTCGAACTGCTTCTCGGCCTCAAGCCCGATGACCGTCTGGTGCAGCATCACGTGGTTCAGCACGCTGCCGAGGGTGTACTTCGTGTCGTCACGCATCACGGCGGCTTCGACGGCCTCGCTGATGGCGATGCCCAGTGCGCCGGGGCACTCGGGGTCCCGCGCGAGGATCTGGCGGCCGGCCTCGGTCTCTTCGGAGGGGCTGGGCACGACCTCGGCGCCCCAGGCGTGCATCATGGAACGGCGATAGGGTTTCTGGTGGTAACTGACCTTCACCATGTACACCTTGCACTCCATGTCGAGTTGGGCGCACGCGAAGGCCAGCGCGCTGCCCCACTGCCCCGCCCCGGTCTCGGTGCTCAGCCGGTTGATGCCCTCGACTTTGTTATAGTACGCCTGCGCGATGGCCGTATTGGGCTTGTGGCTGCCCGGCGGGCTGTGGCTTTCGTCCTTGAAGTAGATGCGCGCCGGCGTGCGGAGCGCCTTCTCGAGGTTCTCGGCGCGGACCAGTGGCGCAGGTCGCCAGATGGCCAGAACCCGGCGAATCGGCTCGGGAATGTCGATCCAGCGCTGTTGGCTCACTTCCTGCTCGATCAGGGCCGTGGCGAAGATCGGCGCCAGGGCTTCGGGCGGAACCGGTTCGTGCGTTTGCGGATGCCGCGGCGGGGGGACCGGTTTCGGCAGGTCGGCCGCCAAGTTGTACCATGCCTTGGGCATGTCGTTTTCAGCCAGCAGAATCCGCTTTGCACACATGGTGGTCGCTCCTTTTCGCGCAGGATCCGGAAACACCAAACACGGCCGGTCTTCGTGGTTCCCCTTCGATCAATCCCCACAAGTGAACGCAAGCCCTTGCCGGAAAAAAACTTAAGTGCAATCCGCCGTATCCCAAGCCGAGGCCGGGCGGTAGCCCGCGCGCCCACAAAAGCACCATTATACTTCCGCATGCGGCGGAGTCCAGAAGGAAAAAGGGGCTCTTCCGTTTTTAGGTGCGCAACGGCGTGGAGCGCGTGGGTGAACCCGGCTGCTAAGACAGTCGGAACCACCCTACGCTTTGCCACCACCCTACGCTTTGCCACCAAATCTGCACCTAAAGAAGAGCCAAAAAGGTTACTCGCCCGCCGTCCACGGGTTGGGCCAGTCGCCCCAGCGATCGAGGTAGAGGCGATAGGCGGTCACCTCCCCGGCGCTCCGCTCCAGCCATGCCTTGGTTTCGGCAATGATCTGCTGCTCGGTTTCGAGGGTAAGCTGGCCGAGCATCACGCGGGTGCGGAGAAAAACGAAGTAAGTGTCGAGCACGTCGCAGCGGCAGTAGTCGTTCACTTCGGCCAGCTTGCCGGCGTCGACCATGTCTTGCACCATGTCGCCTTGCACGTCCATCTTGCCGGGCTTGCCGAGGATGTTCGCCGCCAGGTTCAGCCCACCGGTGAACCGCGTAGCGCCGAAGTTCGTCAGCAGTTCGCACAGGTCGATGTGCGCCTGCACGTTGTAGCGGCTGCGGGGCTGCTCGAAGGTCTTGCCGGTCGCCTGGAACCAGCCGGGAAGGCCCAGCCCGAAACGGAAGGCCGCCAATTCCAAAAGCGGCAAGTCGAACCCGCGACCGTTGAAGCTCACCAGCGTCGGGCGGCGGTAGGCCTCCCAGCCGCGCCAGAAGTGGCCGGTCATCACATGCGGGCGGAAGCGGGGTTCGTCGAGAACGACCACGTCTTGCAGCCGCATGTCGCCGGCCACCTTGCCCACGGCAATCGCCACCGGCGCCTGGAACGTATACGGAATGAAGTCGCTCTGGCGCTTCTCCATCAATTCCGCCCGAAACCGGCGGACCGCTTCGGCCGGGTCGAGCTGCTGCCCGGCGTAGCGGAGCCTAGCCACCAGCGGCGCGTCGGCGGCGCTCTCCACGTCGAATACAAGATAACGCACGGCACTTGTCATAACGGGCTCCGATCAAGCAAGGGGATGCGCTCTTTGGCTGAGCAGCGGACTGCGGTGTGGCCGTAGGATGGACATTCCTGTCCGTCTTCAGGTCCGACGGACAGAGGAATAACCATCCGACGTGGCGCGAACGGTTCGCGGCAGCGCGTTAACCGGGAACCGCCACCGCCTCGCGCGGCTCGGCGGGGGCGACCCGCTCAGCGGCCGGTTCCAACGGACCCGCCGCCCCACGCCGGGCGCCCGGGTAAAACAACTCCACCG
>PWXP01000317.1 GCA_003561895.1 Planctomycetaceae bacterium
GCACGCTGAAGCGCGAACTCCAACAGGCGGCACGCTGAAGCGCGAACTCCAACAGGCGGCACGCTGAAGCGCGAACTCCAACAGGCGGCACGCTGAAGCGCGAACTCCAACCTGCCGGCGCTGGAATCATCCACCCGATGCCCGCTGGTGCGGCGTGCTTCTTGCGGCGGGCGCGTGGTGCAGGAAGTGCGGGCGGGGCAGGGCCGGGGATCCGGAAGGCAACGCGCCGAGCAGGTATTCGGCCGCCCGGGCCGAAGCGCCGCCGTGCCCCACGTCTGCCCGAAGCGCCTCCAGCACCGTCACCCGCGACGCCCGAGAGGCCGGTTCGGAAAGCCACTCGATCACGTGCGATGCCACCCGCCACGACTTGTCCTCCCAGGTGAGGTACTCGGGGAACAGGACTTTCTCGGCGTCGGGCTGCGCGGGATCGAACGGGGTGAGGTCGTCCGTTTCAACCTGCCCGGTCGAAAGCAGGTTCACCAGCGTGATGTACTTCACCGTCCGGAACCAGCCCTGCACGCGGTACGCGAAGCGGCTGATCCAGTACAGGATGACCGTCGGCTTCGCGTGGTACAGCAGCTCGAGCGACACGCTGCCCGAGACGGCCATGCAGCAGTGGGCCAGGCGCATCAGTTCGGGCGTCCGGCCCACGAACACGTCGGCCTCCAGGCCGGCCGCGGCCGCCGCGCGGCGGGCCAGGTCGGCCTGCTGCGGCTTGAACGCGGCCACCGCGAAGCGTACGCTCGGCACCGCTTCCCGAACCATGCCCGCCGCCTTGAGGAACCATCGCAGGTTGCCCTTTACCTCCTGGGTGCGCGAGCCGGGCAGGATGACTACCAGCGGGCCGGGCTGCGCGCCGTAGGCCGCCAGGAACGTTTCATCGTAGGCGTGCTCGCGCACTTCGTCGAAGAACGGATGGCCGACGAACGTGGCGTTGCACCCGCGCTGCCGGAACCACGCCTCTTCGAACGGCAGGCAGCACAGCACGTGGTCGACTAGGCGGCGCATCTTCTTCACGCGCCACGGGGCCCAACCCCACAACTGCGGCGGCGAGTAGTAGAACACGGGAATGTTGTGCCGCTTCGCGCGCCAGGCGATCCACCAGTTCATGCCGGGGTAGTCGACCAGCACCACCGCGTCGGGCCGGTGATGGCGGAAGTACCGGTCGGCCCGGCTCACCAGCCCCCAGAACTTGTGCAGGTTCAACAGCACGCGGCCGAACCACATGACGGCCAGGGCGGTCAGGTCGGCGTGCAAGCGGCAGCCGGCCTCGGCCATGCGGGGGCCTCCGTAGCCGACCGTTTCGGTGCTCGGGCACCGGGCCCGCAGGGCGCGAATCAGGTTCGCCGCATGGACGTCCCCGCTCGGCTCGCCCACGGAAAAAAAGATGCGGCGTGTTCGGTTGGCTGTCATACGGGCTCCTTCCCGGTCGAAATGGCGGCCGAGGGGCTGCCCCACTTTTCGCGCTGTCGGCGACCCCAACTTGCGCAGGCCGCCGGAACGGCGCGAAAAGGGAACCGTCCCCTTTGCCGGAATCCGCATTATTCATGTAGGCTGGGACGAGGACGCGTAAGTCCTTGGTGAGACTGCGCAAGCCACGCCTAGCCCGTTTGTACGCCGTGCGCTGGAACCAAGCCCGGCCGAGCGACCGAAGTCCCACCAGGATCTTGGCTTGCTTGTCACCACCCTAGATCGTCATGAATAATCCGTGGAAACGGGCTTAGTATGGCAGATTGCGGCCGGAAAACAAAGACCAATTGCCCTCTTACCTCCAGAGGGGTGCATTTCAGCTTTTGCGCGCTTTCGAACACCTCGTCGCCGCCGTGACCCTCTTGAAGCCGATGCTCCCACGCCGAAAACCGAGTCCCCCAGCCAACCGACCCGTCTCTGCCCGGCCCACACGAACGCGGACGGCAAGCTGCGCCGTCCGCGTTCTCTTGCGCTTTCCACGCAGACCTCGATTCCCACCAACCTTCACCCAATTACCGGCCACCCAAAATCAGACAATCCCGGACAAAAAATCCCGGGTGCCGCTGGGGGGTGGTTGCGGCTGAATCAGCAGCCGGGTTCCCCCCGCCGTGCTCCATGCCGTTCCGCACCTATGAAACGGAAGAGCCCAAATGGCCGCACGTGGGCCTTGCGGGCGAGCTTGCCATGACGGCATGGCGATACCCCCCGTTACTACGGTTCCCCAATGCCGTGCCGGCGTCCGATGGGTCGTTTTGGGAAAGACGTCCTGCTTGGCCGGGCTAACCGAAGTACTCCGGCTCGTTGCCCGGCTTCCACTTGATATTGCAGCCGATGCTCGGCCTCTGCTCATTGGGGGGGTTGAGCCCCGCCAGTGCGGCATCAAGTGCAGCCCGGAGGTCGGCGCCGGTAACAGGAATGTCGTTGCCCGGCCGCGCATCGTCCATCTGCCCGCGGTACACCAGCCGGCGTTCGGTGTCGAACACGTAGAAGTCGGGCGTGCAGGCCGCCCGGTACGCCTTGGCTACCTCCTGCGTCTGATCGAGAAGGTAGGGAAAGGTGTAGCCGCGGGTCTCGATCTCCTCGGACATTTTGGCGGTCGAGTCGTCGGGATAGTTCTCCACGTCGTTCGCGTTGATGGCCACCACGGCCACGCCTTTCGCCTGGTACTCCTTGGCGAGCGAGGAAAACTCATGGGCAATGTGCTTGACGAACGGGCAGTGATTGCAGATGAAGGCCACCAAGAGGACCGGCGCCTCGGCGAAATTGCTGAGGGAAACGGTGTTGCCGTTCGGTTTGGGCAGGGAAAAATCGGGGGCTGGGGTGCCCAGGGGCAGCATCGTGCTCGGTGTCTTTACCATCAAACTAGCTCCTTGTGGGGGTGCGATGAAACGGAAGTCCCATTGTTTGCAAGAATTATAGGGGGTTCGGCAACAAAGACACTGATGGGCACTCCGTTGGGCGCGAGTAGCCGACCGCGTCTCCAGCGTGGCTTACGACCTTGGAGTCGCCGGACCATGCCCCCCGGAATGGGTTGCACGTCCCAGAGCTTTCGGCACCATCGGCGGCTAAAGACGGATGTTGGCCGATGGCGTTTTGGAGTATCGGCTTCGTGTCGTGGCTGTAGAATTCGGCCCAAGCCGGCAGGAAGGGGGCGAATTGCTGATTCGCAAGTCGTTTTCATGAAAGGACTTATGAAGAAAGTTGCCTCCAGCGGAAAAAAAACTCCAAGGGCCTATTGACCGGAGCCGAATGTCTGGTAGAATCAAAGAATCGGGCGTGGAAGCCGGGCTTGTCCGGGACCTTGCCCGAGAAGAGCGTTCTTTGACAATTTGGTAGTGATGACCTCCAAAGTTTGACTTTGAGTCGTTTGGATCTGAAACTCACGGTGCCGTGTCGGCCGGTTCCTTTCCGGTGGTGCGGCGCCAAGGATTCGAACCTTTTTTGGTTAATAAACCCGCGGCGGCTGGCGTTTCCTTCGGGGGCGTTGGTTGTTGCGGATTTGAAGCCTACACAATTGAAGGGTTTGATCCTGGCTCAGAATGAACGTTGGCGGCGTGGATTAGGCATGCAAGTCGTGCGAGAAGTTCGCCTTCGGGCGGACGGACAGCGGCGAAAGGGAGAGTAACACGTGGATACCTGCCCCCGGATCCGGGATAGCCAGCCGAAAGGCTGGGTAATACCGGATAATGTCTCCGGACCAAAGGTGAGATTCCGTCCGGGGATGGGTCCGCGTCCTATTAGCTTGTTGGTGGGGTAATGGCTCACCAAGGCTGCGATGGGTACTGGGCGTTAGCGCGTGGCCCGGCTCACTGGGACTGAGACACTGCCCAGACACCTACGGGTGGCTGCAGTCGAGAATCTTCGGCAATGGGCGCAAGCCTGACCGAGCGACGCCGCGTGCGGGA
>PWXP01000244.1 GCA_003561895.1 Planctomycetaceae bacterium
AGATTTCTTGGCAGGCTAGCGCTTCAATTTGAATGCGAATCTGGTTGGGGTCATCAAATCTGCGCTGAAAGCAGTTGTAGTCCAGGTAGATCAAGTCCATTAGCTTAATCCTCCCCGGCTTTCTATCTTTTGCAACTGCTTCTGTGCCCATTCTCGCAGTTGCTCATCGGGATCATGGATGGCGCGATCGCGTAACAGTTCGATCGTTTTGGGATGGGTGGGATAGTGGGAGAAAAGACTTTTCAAAGCTGTTCGACGAGGATTCCATATTTGAGAGTCAGTCTTGTCATTAAGTATGCATCCAACGAAAAAATCTAGTAAATCTTTGTCACCGATCGGTTTATTACTTAACCCCTTTATAGCAAAGCATCTTATACGACTATCAGGATCATCTTTAGCTATCTTTTTTAGCAGATAAAATACATCTTCTCTTTCTATCCAATTCTCGGATAGCTCTTGTACAGATATTTGCCGAACATTTGCACTTACATCTGCAAGCGCGTGCTTTTTGAGTCTCAAGATAGTCTTATCTTCATTGTCCCAGTTTTTAGTTATTACTTTTAATGCTGATGATCTGACATCACTGTTCTGGTGATTAGTACAGTCTGCAATAAATTCATATACTTGAACCTCCCTACAGAATCTAGATAATCCTTCCATTGCTGCAAAATAAAGTCGATTATCTATGTTTTCTGCAATATCTATGACTCCTTTGAAAAAATCTATGGCTTTCGGATCATCTCTATAAAGTCTTTCTATCAAATCAAATGCATGAAAATAATCACCATAATGCAGTAATCCTTGAGCTTCAAAATTCCCATCAAGGCTATGTATATACCATAAGAACCCCTCAAGCGAATCTAGTACTGATCGAATCAGTTCTCTGCAAGAATGATTATCTACTTCAAGTAGGCATTCTGCCGCGAAAAATAATATTGAATGATGTACTGAATGCTTAGACAATAAATTCTTGATTAATTGTTTTACAAAACTTATGTCGATTTGGTTGCAAATTAGTCGTAGTACCTCATGCCAGGTTTCCTCTTGCCAGTGTTGCCCAAATACCTCATCGCGCAACTGCTCAAAGGTGAGGGTGCGCTGTTTCTCAAAGCGATAGACGATTTCAACAGCACAGAAATACTCTAAAAAGGTGCGGTGCATGAAGCCGTAGGTGTCAGCTCCGCGATAGCAAAGAATGAAGTTTCGTTCTCGCAGTTGCTGAATCAACCGATTGGCTTTTTCACGGGGTTCACTGAAGCCCTGATCGCGCAAATAATCGGTCAAAATGCGGGTGAGGCGTTCTGCACTAATCAGATTGCCCTTTAGTCCTTCCTCTCCCGCCTGCATCTCATGAGCAATCAGGCGCAACATTTCCTGCTTTTCCCGTCGCCCGATCGCATCCATCGGAATCTGCAATCGTTTGTGATCCACATCCCAGTGGTAAAGCAACACCCGCGAAGCTTGGTCATAGAGGTCGGCGCGATCGCGGGGTAACTCCTGCCGCCGATTTAGGATTGCCATCATCGTCACCAGTAGTGGATTGTCTGCTAGGTTGGCGATCGCTTTAGAATTGGCGATCGCCTCCTGCAATCGCTGTTTCAACCGCACTTTGTCAGGATCGCTGCCCATTGATAGGTCATACCAGCGATCAATAAACTCATGAATCTCGTCCGTATCCAGGGACTGAATGGTGAAGTGTCGAAACCCACTGTGCTGGAGGCGATCGGGATTGTAGCCGATAATTCGAGAGGTAACCAACACCTGGGCTTTGGGATATTGCTGCGAAAAGCGAATGATATCGTCAATGACGGTTGATTGAGTGGCGCGATCGAACACCTCATCCAGACCATCAAACATCACCAGCGTTGGAGACTTCAGTAAATGCTGATGAAGTTGCTGCTGGTCAAACTGCCAATCTACACCCCGACCGCGATGCATAAACTCGAGAAAGCTGGCAGATGGATTGAGAGCAAATTCCCTCAACTCAATCAATAATGGCAGTTTTTCCGTATTACCTTCAACCCATTCCAGCGCCAGATATTGCAACAGACTTGATTTGCCTGATCCCGGATCCCCTAAAATCACCGCCCGCTGAGAGTCGGCTACCGCTTCTAAAACCTTTCGTGCGGGTTGCTGAAAATACTCATGACGATAATGCTCTAAGGCTTCAGGCGATAAATCTGCTTCAAGTTGTCCTCTGTCTTGTAGTTGTCGTTTCAAATCTGAGGGCAAATCGTAGCGCATTGGGGGCAATGCCTCTCGCACCGTTTGCTCAATAAACATTGCCCAGAGCTTGATAGCATCGACCCGGTCAGTACTGTCGAGGGTATACAGCTTCAGATAGCCATAACTGGACTGCAAACTGGCTCGATAAGTCTCAACATCAAATCCCGGTGAAAGTTGCGCGGTATTGCGGGCAATGTCTTCTAGCAGATCAGAATTCAGAATCTCCCGCAACTCTGGATTCGCTTTAACAATACCCTTGACCTCATATACATATTCTTTGCAGACTCCTCGCCAATCAAACTCTTCTGAGGGAAATTGCCATCCAGAGCCTTGATACTGTTGTGCCCAAATTTGTTCCAACTGCCCGTAATCAATTTGTTTACAATCCTTCTCAAAGGCTGTTCCTAGGATGGGGCGCACTGCCTTATCCTGTACAAACTCTTTGATCGCTGCTTTGTAGTGATGTTGAATACTGGTTTCGGGAACGTCGTTAATCTGAAGCTCTTTAATAAATCGCTTGATAAAGTAGCCAACTGCTTCCGCCATCGGTATTTTCAGTGCTGTGGCATTGAGTCGGCTGACTCCGCTACTCAGGCAATCCTTGAAAAAATCTTGGACATACCCCTCCAGGACAGGCTTACTCAAATCGAGAACCTGCTCTAGTACAAGCTTGCCTAGCTCTATTCCTGTTGTAGCTGCCAACCATTCCAGCATACTGAAATCTCAGGGGTGATCGAATACTACCTCTAATATCGTATCCATGTTGAGGAGCTACCAGAGATTTCAAGCTCAAGCCACAACAGGCAACCTTGCGCTATGTCCCCACCAGTAACTCAGGCGGCACAACTATACTTTAAGTGGCAGTTCTGCTGGATAAGACCCCTTAATTCCTGAATTATCCAGCAGATCCATGGGATATTGCCTAAATTTTAAGGAATTAAATATCATTTCTGCTGAATAAGTTCGTAACTTCGGGTTGTTATCCGCCAAATTTGAGATTTAAGCACGGTAATGAAGGATATTATCGAGCAAAAGTGCCTGAAAATACCCCTATCCTGCATAGCCCAGCCTAGCGCCGCCGACTACTGCCACTACTGGAAGACCGTCGCGAGGACCCTCTACTAGAGGAGGAGCGCCGGGAACTACTGCTGCTGCGGCTGCTAGAGGAACGACTGCGGTTGGTGCTGGACCTCAAGGTGTTATGGCTGCTATATCCACCCTTATGGGCGTTGCTGATGGCGCTGCGACAGAGGCGTTCGGCCCGTTGTAAGTCTTGACTGGCCTGACCGATATTGTCATACAGCTGAAACAAGGTCTGGTCTGTGGCTTGATCAATCTCGGTGCTGTCGGGAATCAGCGCGATCGCCGCCTGGAATGCCGAACACCCAGGCTGACTGGCATGGGGATCGAGGGTGAGGCTATGAATCGTCCCTGCTTGCTCCTGCACCTTGTCTGCATAGGCCAGAATCACCCACCGCAGGGCTTGATCCCGCGCGGTGCAGGCCCGTAGGACTGAGCCAGCCTGGAAATAGCGGCGGGCGGCATCCACCTCTGCCTGGGCTGATTGCAGGCGACTATCGGGTTGCTGTCGCCCCATCAACCCCAGCCGCTTGGGCTTCACCAGTTCCGCCGTCTGGAACATAT
>PWXP01000076.1 GCA_003561895.1 Planctomycetaceae bacterium
AGTGGCCCGCGTACGATCGCCGATCTCGTAATGGATGTTAGCCCCCGTCATGATGGGTTGGTCGCATCCTCGGTTGTCATTTCGGTCGAGCCGACGTGCGATCCGCCGCTTGCGTCGCTTAATCTGTTGTTGTATCTTGGGACTCACTCGAAAACCTCCGTGCGTTGCGTTATGGGATTGGTAACAGTCCCCCTGTTACCCCCACAATCGCCGAAGGTTTTCGAGTTTATTCCACAATTCCCCGAGCGCACGTTTCGGAGTTCGCTTGGTTAAGGACTAGGTGTCGCCAATCGCGAGCAGGTAAATTCAGTTGCTTCGCCACACTGTCGAAAAACAGGACACGTCGCCGCATGAACGAGCAGGCATCCGCTTGGATGAACGCCGTCGAAGGTTTACCCGCCGTTGCCGATCGCATCAAACGGGTGGTGATCCTGAACGACGACGCGATCAATGTGATTCGCCGGGAGGATTCGAAGAACACGCTGTTCTATCTGGATCCGCCTTACTTGCATGACACGCGAGTGTCCACGAACGACTACGCCTTTGAAATGAGCGTTGACGAGCACGAACGGCTTGTCAGCACACTGCGGCGGGTACATGGGAAGGTCCTTGTCTCCGGTTATCCCAGCAAGCTCTACGATGAGGCACTGGAAGGCTGGACAAAAGTTGACTTTGCCATCGACAACAAGGCATCGTCCGCTAAGACAAAGCCCATCCAAACCGAGCGCATCTGGATGAATTACCAGCCGCCGAGGAGTTGTGTACCATAGCCGCCGGCGACGTATGCTTTGCGGATATGCCCCCGTTTTCCTATCTCGATTTGGAACTCCAAGCCGTCAGCCGGTTTCACGACCTTGAACAAACCCAATACCCCGTCGAGGGATCCGAAGATGACCAATAGACGTAAGCTGCGGCAGGCAGCCAGGAAGGCTGCCCGGATTGTCGGCACTTGGCCCGCCTGGAAACGGACGATCCTTTTGGACAGCCTGAAAGCCACGAATAGCTACTCTCGCGTTCCGGTTCGCCGGAGCACCAAGGCCGAGGGCGAGTCGTAGCGTGCCGCCCGGAATGTAGGCGACCGCTCACCATGGCGTTGCCGTGCGGCCTGCGCAATCGTGCCCCTTTCGGCGAAAGAAAGGGGGCGCACCCGCACGCCGGGAAGGTGGTTGACGCCGCCCGGGGCCTGGGCGAAGACACCGGGAACGCGGAGATGCACAATCCCCTCGTAACAAACCGTGGCCCGCCCATCTTCCAGCGTGCCAGTGTAAATCACCCCCCTTCTGGCGAGCAAGCCCAAATTCGCTTGCGAACCCTGTCCTGCACCTATCCTCCCCAAGGCCTGTTTCTTGCCTTGCAATCCGGCGTCCGATCTGCTAAGCTGAATACCTATACATACATACATTCAGTTCGTTCGGTGTTTCCTGCGGCGCACCCCAGGGGGGTAGAACTGAGGGGGTGAGTGTGGAAAATCGGAAAATTGACACCCAAAAAATCGAGGCCCGGGGTGAGTCCGCGCGGTAACCGATCCCAGGGGATTGTCCCGCTTTTCGCGGCACAGAGGGCGATGTGGCCCAATCGCCGCCTGCCCCTTGCCGGCGAGCACGGCCGTCTTCGACGCCGAACCGGCCGAAACGCCCGGAAAGCGCCACCCCCCTTCCCGCGACCGCACAAACGCCCCCCGCCGGTGCCGCAGCTCGGAGCCGGGCCGAGCGCCTCTTTGCGGGCGGGCTTGACGCCACTCGGCGCCCGGGCGACAATACCACGAATGCGGAGTTGGCGGTCCCTAGCCGAAACCGTTCACGGGGTCGCGGTAGGGGCGGCCCGAAAGGGCCGTCCCTACCGCGACCCTTCGGCCGGTAAGGGGACAGGTCCATGTTTTCGGGCATCGTCTTTCTCTGAAAATCACGTTGTTTCGCCGAAAAATGGACCAGTCCCCGTCCGGCCCGTGAACGGTTGCACAATGCGCACGGTGGTGGGGCTCAGCGCCTGCCTGCCCCGTCTGTCCATCCCTCGTGTTTCGGCCGCGCAGGGTGCGGCCTTGTCCATGAAGAACAATCAAACCCGGCGGCGGATCGCCTCGGAGGCCGCCCGCTTGATGTACCACAGGGAGGAACCCGCCTTGTTCCGCGCGCGGATGAAGGCCGCGCGGCGCGTCCTCCGCGACGAGCCGAGGCGGTCGGAGTTGCCCAACGACCGCGAGATCGGCGAGTGCATCCATTCGCTGGTGGAGCGGTACGAAGGCGATCGGCGCACGGGCTTCCCTTACCGGCCGGTCGGCCCGGCTTGGGCGGGAGCGCAGGGGCGGCCCGATCGGTTCCACGTCTACCGGTGGCTCTTGCAGCCGCTGGAAACGGTCAAGGGAAACGCCGAGCGCCATCCTGAGGGCGATCTGCTGTATCACAGCCTCCAGGTGTTCGAGCTGGCCAGGGACGAACGCCCGTACGATGAAGAGTTCCTGCTGGCCGCGCTGCTTCACGACGTCGGCAAGGCCATCGACCGCCGGGAGCACACGGGCGCGGCGCTCGACGCGCTGGACGGCTTCATCACCCCGCGGACCACCTGGTTCATTGAGCATCACGAGGCGGCGCACGCGCATCTGGACGGTACGCTGGGGGTGCGCAGCCGGCGCCGCCTGGCCGCTTCCGACGATTACGAGGAACTGCTCCTGCTGGCCGAGTGCGACCGCGCCGGCCGGGCCCGGGGAGCGCCTGTTCCCGACCTGCTCGACGCGCTAGACTACCTGCGCCGGTTGGCTGCCGAGTGCGGTCCGTAGTGGCCGGTCCGTGTTTCTCTCACGAAGAGCGAGGTAGCCGCCGGGCTGCAACCTCGGCGGGGAGCCGTCAGTTGACGCGGGGATCGGGGGGGACCCGCTTGATGTCGAGGATCTCCGGCAATGGCTTGCGGCCGCGCTTGACGAGCCTGCTCCAGAGGTCATCCCCGTCGTGGAATACGTCGTGCACGGTAGCCGGCACGGTAAGCCAGCCTCCCAGCTTCAATTCACCCTCGAGCTGGCCGGGCCCCCAGCCGGCATGGCCCACAAATACCTTGCAAGGCAGTTCGGTGAGGAGCACCAGTTGGTCCAAGTGCTCCTTTCTTGCGGCGAAGAAGACCCCGGCGAGGACCTCTAGTTCCCCCAGATCGGGTACCGCATGAAGAGACATGATGGGTCCCGGAACGGGCCCCCCAAGGTACACCGGCCCATCGGCATGGCACGGCTCCTCGCCCACGTCGGCCCACAACTGCCGCAACTCCTTGCTTGTCGGCCGGTTAAGGATCAGCCCCAGCGCCCCCTGTTCGTTGTGTTGAACCATCAGCACTACGGACCGAACGAAGTTCGGATCGAGCAACTCGGGCGCGGCGATCAGCAAGTGCCCCTCCAGCGATTCCATGGTGAAATACCCCGTAGCGTGTGTTCCGGTAGTGTTCTCTCCCTATATTGCACCCTAAAACGGCCGCCCCGGCAAGCCCCGGCTTCGGCAATCGGGGTAGCGTGTTCCAGGGCAACGCACCGCGGCGCGGCGGTCCGCCGGCGAAGACCGTCCAATCCATCGGCGGGAGGGGACGACTGCTACACAACAGCAGCGAACGATGTCTTGGGAATTTCGGAGCGGACGGTTGCAACCCGCATGAAGCCTGGTTATACTGTAACTCATTGTCGCGGGTATCCGCCGGCCGTTCGCCGATCCAGCTCTAGATGCCTGCTGCGTTTGAACTCTAGAGGACCTTGACCGCCATGGGCGTTTCCCCCAGTCGAGCCGTTTGCGAGTGTGCGGCTGACGAGTGTTTGCTCGTCGGTCGTTGCCTGGCGGGCGAGCAGGCGGCCTGGGAGGAGTTTTTCGCGGCCCGGACGCCTGATTTGGTCCGCTTGG
>PWXP01000496.1 GCA_003561895.1 Planctomycetaceae bacterium
GACGCCGGCGAGGTTTCGGCCGAGTGGGCCGCGGCGGCCGAGTCGCTGCTGGTGTTCGCCCTGGCGGCGGAAGGGCAGCGGCAGGAGGCGGCCGGCATCCTCGCGCGACTCTCCGGCGGCCCGCCGACCCAACTGCTCGGCACGCTCGACGGCCTCGCCCGCGCCGCCGAACAGGCCGCGCCCGACGCTCGGCGCGAGTTGGCCGAGCTTCAGCTTCAAACGATCGGGCTGCTCGAACCGCGGTGGGACGATCTTCCCGCCGGGCAGCGGCAGCGGGTGGAGCGGCTTCGCGCCCGGGCGCTGACCGACGCCGGTCAAACGGCCGAGGCGCTGGCCGCCTATGCCGAACTGGCCGAGGCGCACCCCGACGACGCGGCCGTCCAGGAGGCGTACGCCGCCTTGCTGGCCGAGCAGCCCGACGCCGACGCCCAGCGGCTCGCCCTGGCCCGCTGGCGCACCATCGAACGGCGTTCGCCGCCGAACACCGAGCGCTGGTACCGCGCGAAGTACGCGATCGCCCGGCTCCACTGGCGGCAGGGTCGCGGCGAGCAGGCGGCGAAGATGATCGAACTGATGCAACTGCTGCACCCGGAAATGGGCGGCCCCGCCATGAAAGCCCGCTTCCAGGAACTGCTGGACCGGTGCCGATAGGATGGTGGTCTCTTCGGCCAAACGTTTTCGGGAAGATCGAACCGAACTCGTAACCGTTCACAGGGGGACTGTCCCAATTTTCGCGGCAGAAAGAACGATTTACCGTAAGCGTTCACGGGTCGGAAATTAGCCGCAGGGCTAGCCCCGGTTTGCCTGGCTTGAAACGAGAACCGGACGCTAGCGCGTTGCGGCTAATTTCCTGCCGCGGCCGAGCACCGGGACGATTTTCGACCCGTGAACGCTTACGATTTACCCAATGAGTCACCGTTTCCGCCGCGAAAAGTACGAAGAATCCATGCTGAAGCCGGAATTGCTCCAATTGTGTCGTGCTCTTTGTCCTGAACCAAAATACGAACTTGATCGCATTGCCGAAGAAGCAGGCCATCAGATCTTACGAACGCCGCAGTATCATCCCGAGCTTCAACCGATTGAAACATGTTGGGGAGTCGTCACGAACCATTGTGCGACGCAATGCGACTTCTCGATGCAAGGCCTTCGAGAGCACTTGGAAGAGGGCTTCGAAAAGGTCACGTCGGCAACCTGCCAAGGTGCCGTTGAAGACATAAGGCGCGAGGAAGATCGGTACTGGCGAGAGGACCTGGAGAATGAAGCGGACGAATAATGTCAGTCCCATTGGAGGGGCAATTATTCCGAGGGGTACGCATTCGTTGCTGGCACTGCCATCATTGGTGCAAAGTCATGTGAGACGGGCTGTAGGTGGCTTCATCCATCCATTCGGGGCAGCGGGGGGGCTTGGTCCAGGTAATCAAGTGATCGTATTTGCCCAAGCGCTTCCCCCGCCGAAAGTCCGCGTGACGCTTCGCATGGGCGCGAACACATACGTCCACGCCTCGCGCCAGCAGCAGGGCAATCGTCAGAAACGAGAAGTAATAGCGGTCGGCCACGAGGACGTCGCCCTTCTGCAGGGAATCAAGCATCTGGCGGAGCAAGGCGGGCTCGCCCTTGCCCTTGCCCTTGTATTGGCCAAAGGCCAAGTCGAGAATGCACGCGGTGGCGAGGGACAGGATGGCGCAGGCGCGGGCAATGGGAAAGCCGACCCCTGCTTTCTGCGAACTCGGTTGCGGATAGGCCGCCTGATTCGCCTCCGTATCGGGCATGGTGAACGTGAAGCCATCCACCAGTTTCACGTCTTTGTTTTGGAGAACCAAGCCAAGGAGAGCATACAAATGTAGCCAAGGAGGGCTACAAACCAATACCACTTTCCGTCTGCCGCCCATTTTAAAACTTTCGCGGCCGGCGCCAAGCTCGGTTATGCGCTGAACTCGACGAATTCGTTATGACAGTGCCATTCGACCCCGAGGCCCCTTTTCAAGCGGTACCTGCAAGAGCTTTCGGCCGTAGCCCTGCCGGGCGACGCGCGCGAAGAGAGCTTCTACCCGGCACTGGCCGACATGCTGGCCGAGGCCGCCCAGGCGAAAAAAACGCCCCGAGGTTCGCGTCACGACGCTGCCCAAACCGACCGACGCGGGCAACCCCGACTTCCGGCTGTGGAACGGGACCGATCGGATCGTCGGGTACGTCGAGGCGAAGCGGCGGACGGAAGAGCGGCTCGACCTGGTCTAGGAATCGCGTCTGGCCGGTGCGGTGAAGAAGCAAACGCCCATCCTCGTTGTACTCGGCAACCCGCCGTATTCGAGGCACTCGACCAATGTCGGCCCGTGGATCACCGGGCTGATCGACACATACAAGCACGTCGACGGCAAGCCGCTGGGCGAGAAGAACCCGAAATGGCTCCAAGACGACTACGTGAAGTTCCTGCGGTTCGCCCAGTGGAAAATCGAGGAGGCCGGCTGCGGCGTGGTGGGAATGATAGCGAGTGTACATCAACGCCGCCCAATAATTCGCGCCGGTGCTGGAGACCGTCTGGTCGTACCGGGTGGGCGGCTACCGGGTGTGCGAGAAGTGGCTGAAGGACCGGCGCGAGCGGCGGCTCGGACTCGATGAGATCCGCACCTACTGCCGCGTCGTCACCGCGCTGGGGCTGACCATGAACATTCAGCAGCACGTCGACGCCCTTTACGGTGACGTGGAAGCTTCGCGGGTGAGCATTTCGAGCTGAACTGGAAAAAGAGGTGGGCAGTACACGGTTGCCCCCTTGCGGTGAACCGTGGGCGGCGTTAGGCTGAGGAACCGATGAAATAAGGATTAGGGTATCCGGCTTCTTCCGTTAGGCGGTCTCCGGCACGGAAGAGCCGATGAAAGGCAAAACCATGCGAATCCGATCCATTGAGGTCCAAAACTTCAAGTCGCTCGTCGATTTTCGGCTTGAACTGGCAAAGTTCAACTGCCTGATCGGATTGAACGGGTCCGGCAAATCGACCGTCCTGCAGTTCATCGATTTTGTTTCGCAACTCGTCCATGGCGACATGGCAGGCTGGCTGCGGGAGAGGAAATGGAAATCGTCGGAACTCAAATCGAAACTGAGCAAGAAGATGAACATCGACTTCCACATCGGTCTCGGGGGCGAACGAGGCGAACCGGCCGGGCACTGGGAGGCGAGCTACAATCCGTCCAAGGGCCGTTGCACGCGCGAACGCATCGCCTTTACCGACTTTGTGCTTGAAGCGGGTACGGAGGAAGTCGAGATTACCGACGTCGAATCTGCGCAAACGAAACCATACAAGATCGCATTCGACTACGAGGGTTCAATTCTATCGGCTCTGAAGGAAGACCTGCTGCCTTCCTCAATCCTTCATTGCAAGAAGCTGTTTCAGAAAGTCAAGTCTCCTGATCTGCTCGCACCGGAATACTTGAGGCAGCGCACGCGTGAATCGTCGGGTACGCTGGGGCGCGGCGGGCAGAATTTGTCGGCGTTTCTGCATGAGATGAGGATTGGGAAACGCCTGGACCTGACTGCCGATCTCAGGCGAGCATACCCGCAGCTTCAAGGCGTTCATGCCAAATCGCTTCGTTCAGGGTGGAAACAGCTTGAGATCACCGAAACATACCCGGGGCAAGAGTCCGGATTCGTGCCGACTATGACGACCGAAGCCCGGCACATCAACGACGGCATGTTGCGGCTGATGGCGATTCTCGCCGAACTGGAAACGGACAACCAATTCCTGCTCTTCGACGAGATCGAAAACGGTATCAACCCGGAGCTTGTCGAGTTCGTTCTCGACAAGCTGGTCGGCGCCCGCCAGCAGGTGCTGGTCACCACCCATAGCCCGATGATCCTGAACTACCTCGACGAC
>PWXP01000580.1 GCA_003561895.1 Planctomycetaceae bacterium
CACGACGCGGCGGATCGCACTTTCCATCGTGCCGCTGCCAATCGGCAACTTCGCGCGACGCGCTTTGGCATAGTCCAGACGTCCGGCCCGAGCGTTGCGTAGCAGGTAGTCCCGTTCGCGAATCCAGTCCTTGCCGCGTCTTCCCCGACAGAGCCGTTCCACCTCCTGAACAAACGACTTCACTTCCCCGCGCCACAAACGACGCCGTTGTTGCGTAGCCCATCGCTTACTTCGATGGCAACCCCTCCCAGGAAGTGTATCGTCACCGGCCGGTAGCCGAAGTCCTTCATCTTCTTCGGCGACGCCTTGGCCGTCTTCCGCTCCTGCTCGTGCACGGTTGCGCTGGCCAAGGCTCGCTGCAGTTGCAGGGCGGCGGCCAACGCCTGCAACCGGTCCGTCAGCGTTTTGCCCTCGCGTTCCCTCTCGATCATCTCTGCCGCCGTCATGGGCGTGCCGTGCGGCCGCTGCCACCCATCGGTCGCATTCCGCTCTTACCTCTTGCAACTCTTGCTCGATTTCCGCTATCCTCTGGGTGGCCTTCGAATCGACGTCCGTGAAACAGGGCATAATGGAACTCCTTTCCGCCAAAGTGTTGGAACAAAACCGCCCTTATCGCCGATTCGAAGGTCTTTCCAGATCAATTTCTCCTACACAGGCGAAACGCTCCCATGCAATGCTATCAGTGCGGCGAACACGTACTTGCCGAGGCCATATTCTGCCACCGGTGTGGAGCCCGCCTCGACACCGAGGGCGGGGCGACTGTCGGCAGCGCCCCGGCTGAACCGGAGCAACCACACCCGGCGGTCCCCGCCTCCGACAGCGAACGGCCGGCAGCCGGCGGCCGCGACGACCAAGAAACGGAACAGACCCTCTGGGAGGGCGGCTACTCGTCGAAGGCCATGTTCGGCCGCTGGTTTGTCACCCTCGTGGCGACGTTCGGGCTTATCGTCGGGGGTGTCTTCATCTGGCGCGGCGATGTTTGGCTTGCCATCGCGGCCGCCATCGTTCTGCTATGGGCATACCAGTCGCTCGTGCTCATAGCGCGCCGGTCGGGCGTCCATTACCGGCTGACCAACCAGCGGTTCATTCACGAGTTGGGCGTCCTGCGCCGAGTGACCGACCGGATTGACCTGATCGACGTAAGCGACATCACGTTCGAGCAGGGGGTGATCGATCGCCTGATGGGGGTAGGTATCATCCACATCGTTTCGAAAGACCCCAGCCATCCGGAATTGACCCTGAAGGGAATCGAAGGCGTGGGGTATGTTGCCGGACTCATCGACAAAACATTCCGCGCCGAGCGGCGCCGCCGGGGCCTCGTGCTCGAGAACCTCCGTCGGGCGCCGCAATAACCGGTCCGGCCGGTGGTGAGGGGCTACCACCGCAGGCCGTTGCGCGGGCTGAGGCGGTGGCGCTGGTCGAGGGCGCGAATCTGCTCCTGCTCCGCCGGATCGAGTTCCTTGGGAAGCATGATGAGCAGTTCGGCCAACAGGTCGCCCGGCGGGCCGTCGCGGCGCGGCACGCCGTGGCCTTTCACCCGGAGCTTCGTGCCGCTGGAACTGCCCGGCGGCACGGTGACCGCGACCGTTCCTTTCGGGGTGGGCACGTCGATCTTGGCGCCGAGCGCGGCTTCCGCCAGGGTGACTGGTACGCGCACGATGAGGTTGTTGCCGTGGCGCGAGAAGTGCGGATGCGGGGCGACGCGGACGGTGATTAGGATGTCGCCGCGAGGGCCACCGCCGGGCCCCGGCTCGCCCTGGCCGCGCACGCGGATCTTTTTGCCGTCCTCAATGCCCGGCGGAATCCTCACATTGATCCGCTCGGTCTTGCCGGAGGGTCGGGCGACGGTGATTTCGACCTGGCCGCCGATGACGGCGGTGTTGAAGGGGATTTGGATTTCATGGCGGAGGTCGGCGCCTTTCCGCGGCCCGGCGCCCTTGCCGGTGCGCTGACTGGCGCGCCGGAACTGGCGGAAGAAATCGCCGAAACCGGTGGGGGCCTCCTGTTGGTAGCCCCGGCCGAAGCCGCCTCCGAGCAGGTCCTCGAGGTCGACCTCTTCGAATCGTGCCCCGCCGCCGGGGGGACCCCGGAAACCGGGGCGTCCCCCCCAGGCTTCCGTGTACGGCCCGCCGGCGCCCCCTGCGCCCATCGTCTCGAAGGAGCTGCCGTAGCGGTCGTACATTTCGCGCTTTTCCGGGTTTGAAAGGACGTCGAACGCGGCCTGGACCTTCTGAAATTTCTCCTTCGCCGTCTTGTCGTCGGGGTTCAGGTCCGGGTGGTACTTCCGCGCCAATTCCCGGTACGCTTTTTCGATGTCGGCCTGCGAGGCGTCGCGCCGCACGCCGAGTGTCTTGTAATAGTCGTCGGTCATCGTGGAAATCCAATCCTCCGCCCGCCCTGCCGGGAGGCCTGCCTCCCTCCGGTCGGGCCATGCTGGGCCAATGCCAAAACCAATTCCGTAGACGTTTCCAAGGGACTATCCGTCTCCCGCACAAGGGGAAAACGGGAAGCGTTCCGCAGGTTCGCGCGGCGCAACCCCTCTCCGCCTCCCGCGCAGAAGAACACGAGCCGACGCCGCCGGCCGCGGACCACCTACACCAATTCTACGCCCCTGCGAAGGGATTCTTCAAGCCCGCACTATTCATGCAGGGGGGCGCGGTCGCGCAACTCCTGCGCCGCCGACCGTGCCGGCCCCAGCACTTGGGGAATTCGGGGGGCACAATACCTATGACCACGATTTGCCCGCACGTCGTGGAGCAAACTGTTGTCAACTGCCCCGTATCGTCCACGGGGAAACGGCCGCCTTCGGACGGTCTGGGCTTGCGCGGGCGGAGGTGATATCGAAAACCTCCGCGCGGTCCCAAGCGTCCCACACCCAAGCGATCCAGTGGTAAACAGCGTGCTCACGTCAGTACCCATAGAATACTTGAGAACCGAAAAGTGCTAGCTTGACAGGGTTGGCGTCAAGCCCCCGCACTCCAAGACAAACATTCAGATGGTGTACGGCGCTCGCTGCTCGTACGTCTGCCAGGCGTCGGCTTCGTCGTCGCCGACGATCTGCTCGGTCGCGGGGTCCCAGGCGAGTTTCCGCCCGAGCCGCATGGCGATGTTCGTCAGGTGGCAGGCGGTCATGGTGCGGTGCTCGACGTCGACCGGCGCACAGGGCCGCTCGCGGGACCGTGTGCACTCGAAGAAGTTGGCCATGTGGTTGCCGCTCGGATAGGCGCGCCAGGCGTCGGCCGGGAGCGGGTTCTCCGCCAGTTCCTCGGCCGGCCGGCCGTACACGCCGCCCGGGTTGACGAAAATCCGCCCCTGCTCGCCGAGGAACATGATGCCGCTCCGGTCGAGCGTCTTGGTTTCCTCGGGCGCGTCCTTCCCGAAAAGCCGCTCGATCAACTCGGGCGTGCTCGGCTCGTGGCCCGTCTGACCGGCGAAGTTCATCCGTTCGTTCAGAGAGGGGAAGAAGAGCAACTCCACGCCGCTGGGATACATCATGCGTGAAAAGAAGCGGTCGGCCGTGTTGAAGTATTCCGAGCCCGTCGGGTTGGGGAATATGCCGCGGGCCTCGACCGATACCGGTCCGGTCCCTTCGCAATCCATGCCCCAGTGGGCGATGTCGACGTAATGGTTGCCCCAATCGGTGGCCATCCCGCCGGAGTATTCATACCACCAGCGGAAATTGCGGTGGGTGCGCTGGGGGCAGTAAGCCTGCTCGGGCGCCTGGCCCTGGTACAGGTCCCAGTCGAGGTGGGGCGGCGCGGGCTGCGCGGCGAACGGCCCGCCCTTGGTCGAAAGGTAGGGCACCGCCACCCATACCTGGCGCAGCTTCCCCAGCCGGCCGTTGCGGACCAACTCGACGGCCGC
>PWXP01000091.1 GCA_003561895.1 Planctomycetaceae bacterium
GCGCGGGGCGTGCCAGTACGGCGTGCTTCCGGCCAACGGGCTGCTGTACGTGCCGCCCCACTCCTGCGGCTGCTACATGGAAACCATGCTGCACGGCTTCTGGGCCCTGGCCGCCGAGCAATCCGCCGGGCCGGCCGCGAAGCACCGCGTTTCCGACCGCGCGAGGCTGGAGAAGGGCCCGGCGTACGGGCAAGTGGACGAGGCGCCGGCGCTGGAGGCGGCCGCATGGCCCACGTACCGCGGCGACCCGTTGCGGCGCGCCGTGGCCGCCACGGAACTGCCGCGCAAGCTCGGCCAGGCATGGCAAACCGAGTTGGGCGGCCGGCTGACCCAGCCGGTCGTGGGCAACGGGGCGGTGGTCGTGGCCGACACCGACGGCGGTATCGTCTATGCCCTCGACGAGGCGAGCGGCGACGTGCGATGGAAACACGTTGCCGGCGGGCGCGTCGATTCCCCGCCCACCATTCACCAGGGAATGGTGCTCTTCGGCAGCGCCGACGGCCGGGTCACCTGCCTGCGGCTGAGCGACGGGGATCTGGTGTGGCGATTCCTCGCCGCCCCGGCCGACCTGCGCATGGTCGCCCTCGACCGCCTCGAATCGCCCTGGCCGGTGCACGGAAGCGTGCTCCTGCTCGACGGGGTGGCCTACTGCTCGGCCGGCCGGTCGAGTTGGCTGGACGGGGGCATTCACCTTTACGGCCTCGACCCGGCCACCGGCAAGGTGGTGCATCACAGCCATTACGAGAGCCGGCATCCCGAGTTCCAACGCGAAGAAGCCCCGCCGAAGGAACCGGGACTCGAACGGATCGACCAGAACATTACCGACTACAAGACCTTCGAGCACCCCGACCGCGCCGACGCCTTCTCCATGGCCGGCGGCTCGATTTCCGACGTGCTCGTCAGCGACGGCCGCAACGTGTTCCTGCACCACAGGAAGTTCAGCGCGGCGCTCGAGAAGCAGGAAAAACTCTCCCGGCACCTGTTTTCCACCTCAAGCCTGTTGGACGACGCCGAGAACCACCGCTCGCACTGGTTCCTGGGCACGGGCGACTTCAGCCGCATTCCCGTGGCCTACTCGTGGATCGTGAACAGCAGGGGCGGGCGGCGGCGAAACTCGACCGTTGCCGTGCCGACCGGCGTCGTTATGGCCTACGATGACGATGCGGTGTGGGGCGTGCAGCGGCGCGAACGCGGCCAGGCGGCCATCGGCGATTACCTGCTGTTCAAGATGGACAACGAGCCGTTCCGGCCCGGCGAACCGTCGCTGCCCGACTTCCGCGACGTGCCGCCGCGCGAGTACGTCTACCGCGTGGAACTGCCCGGCCGCGGCAGGTCGATTATCCGATCCGGCGAGCACTTGTTCGTGGCGGTCATGCCGACGGACCTTCCCGACGACGATCCGCACGCCTCGTACGATGGCCGGCGGGGCGGGGCCGTGCTGGTGTGCTCGGAAGAAGACGGCCGGGTGCTCGGCCGGCACCCCCTCGATTCGCCCGCGGTGTGGGACGGAATGGCGGCGGCCAACGGCCGGCTGTACGTTGCCACCCAGGACGGCCGGATTCGGTGCCTGACGGCTATTTCTTCCCCAGCCGCCGCTGCTGCTCGAAAAAGCGAGTGAGGATCGCGCCGCACGGCTCGGCCGACACGCCGGAGACGATCGTGCACCGGTGGTTCAGCCGCGAGTCGTCCAACAGCCGGAACAGCGACTGCACCGCACCGGCCTTGGGGTCGGTGGCGCCGTACACGACCACGGGGATGCGGGCCTGCACGATCGCGCCGGCGCACATCGGGCACGGCTCAAGCGTGGCGTACAGCGTGCAGTCCGCCAAGCGCCACGACCCCAGCGCCTCGGCGGCCTGGGTGATGGCGATCATCTCGGCGTGCGCGGTCGGATCGTGGAGTTGCTCGCGCTGGTTGTGCGCCGCCGCGATGACCCGATCATCGTGAACGATCACTGCTCCGATCGGCACCTCGGCCTCGCGCAGGGCCTGCTCCGCCTCGGCCAGGGCCAGTTGCATAAAATGTTCGTGCATGGTCGGTTCGCAGTGAATCGGTTTGGGCAAACGGCTTTCGGCCGTTCCCTCACGTTACCTTTTCGTACAACGCCACATAGCGCTCGACCATCCGTTCAACGCTGAACTCGCGCGCCGTCCGGTCCCGGCCGGCGGCGCCCAGTTTGGCGGCCAGATCGGGGCTATCGAGCAGCTTATTGGCGTAGCGGGCGAAGCCGGCGCGGTCGCCTACCGGCGCCAGGTAGCCGGTGGCACCGTGCACCACCAGTTCGCGGGTGCCGGGAATGTCGGTGGCCACGACCGGCACGCCGGCGGCCATGGCCTCCAGGACGGCGTTCGACTGCCCTTCATACTCGCTGGTCGAGAAGAGCAGGTCGAAGTGCGGCACGAGGCGGCCGAGGTCGGTGCGCCGGCCGAGGAAGTGCACCTTGTCGCGAATGTGAACCTGGTCGCGGTAGCGGAGCAGGCGGTCGCGCAGGGGGCCGTCGCCGGCGATGAGCAGGTGGACGTCGTCGCGGATGACCTTCAGCAGGTCGGTTGCCCAAATGGCGTCTTTCACCCGCTTCTGCGGCCACAGCCGCCCCACCAGGCCGATCAGCCGCGCGCCGGCGGGCAGGCCCAGCTCGTCGAGCAGTTGCTTGCGGCCCACCGGGCTCGGTGCGGCCGGCTCGACGGCGTTGGGAATGACCTCGAGCTTCTCGGCCGGCAGCCCGTGGCGCGCGTAAAACTCCCGCACCCCCTCGCTGTTGACCACTACGCGCTGCGATTGCCGGGCGATGTAGCGATCAACGGCTAGCTGCACGCCGCTTTTCCAGGGATCGACGCACCGTTGCGACGCAATGCGCCCGCGCACCCCGCACGCCGCGCCGGCCAGGATGCCGTAGGCGTTCGCCGCCAGCATCCAGGTGTGGACCACCTCGGGCCGCAGCGCGGCGACCCGTTGCCGCAGCCGCCAGAACGCCTCGGGGTCGAGCTTGAACCGCTTGCCGATAAGCGTGCAGGGGACGCCGGCTTCGAGCAGTTCGTTCGCCCGGGGGCCCGAGCGCGTCAGGGCAAATACGTGCACGTCGAAGCCCCGCCGGCGGAGGCCTCGCGCCAGCAGGCAAAGCTGCTTTTCGGCCCCCGCCTGATCGAGCGTGGGAATGACGTGCAGGATGCGTTTCGGCATATTCCCCTCATAAAACCGCGACCGCTGGTCGCGCCCACAAAACCGCGACCGGCGGTCGCGCCAATCCCCCATGAACCCGCCATCCCCCGTCGCGCCCGGCCAAGTGGCGCGACCACCGGTCGCGGCTTTATGAGGGTCCGACGAGCGATTGGAATAATGTTACGTGCTGGTCGACCATTTGTGCAAGGGTGAAGTGCCGGCCGGCCCGGGTGGCGGCGGTTCGGGCCATCGTTTCGGCGGCCGTCGGGTTGTCGAATATGTGCGCGATCGCGTCGGAAAGGGCCGCGATGTCGTCCGGCGGCACCAGCAGGCCGGTCCGGTCGTGCTCCACCAGCGCGCGGTGGCCGGGGCAGTCGGCGGCCACGACGGGCAGGCCCGCGCCCATGGCCTCGGCTACTGCCAACGAAGGGGTACGTGCCACCCCTGGATGCACCAGCACGTCGGCCGCCGCCAGTAGGTCCTCGACGTGGTCGAACCGGCCGACCAGCACCGCCCGCCCCGACAGCTTCAACCCCGAAATCTGCCGGCGCAACCCGTGCCGAAACGGCCCCTCCCCGACGAACCACAGGCGCGCGTTCGGCCATCGCCGGCCGATCGGCGGCCACGCCGCGGCCAGGTATTCCAGGCCCCGGTCGTCGGCCAGCCGGCCAAGATAGAGGGCCAGGGGCGCCCA
>PWXP01000246.1 GCA_003561895.1 Planctomycetaceae bacterium
CAGCCGCAGGGCGCTAGCCCCGGTTCGCTTGGCTTGAAACAAAAACCGGACGCTAGCGCGTTGCGGCTAATTTCCTGCCGCGGCCGAGCACCGGGACGATTTCCGACCCGTGAACGCTTACAATCGCCCTTTGTGCCGCGAAAATTGGGACAGTCCCCCTGTGAACGGTTACCGAGAAGCAAACGCGGCGCACCCAGTGCGGCCGTTTTTTCCCGAGTCCCACGCCCCGCAAGGGGGGGGCATCTTCGTAAACGCTCTGTGAACGGTTGTCGGGTTGGGCCAGCGGCCGCCCGGCGGGATTGATGCGCGAAATACTCGAATCGAAACTCGACCGCTTCCAGCAACTGGAGCAGAAACTGTTGGATCCGGCCGTCCTGGCGGACGCCCAACAGATGGCTGCCGTTGCGCGCGAGCACGGCTCGTTGGGCCGGTTGGCCAAGAAATACCGCCGGTTCAAGGACCTCAACCGCCAGATTCGCGAAGCCGCCGAGATGCTCGAGGGGAACGACCGCGAATTGCAGGAGTTGGCCGAAGCCGAATTGCCCGAACTGAAGGCCGAACGCGAAAAACTCTGGACCGAACTGCTCGACATGACCGTCGGGGGCGACGACGCGCAGCGGACCCGGTGCATCATGGAAATCCGCGCCGGGACCGGCGGCGACGAGGCGGCCCTGTTCGCCCGCGACCTGTACGACATGTACCGCCGCTACGCCGAACTGAAACGCTGGAAAGTCGAGGTGATGGACCTGAACCCGACCGAACTCGGCGGCTTCAAGGAGATCATCCTGGGCATGGCCGGCGAGGGCGTCTTTCAGCGGCTTCAGTACGAGAGCGGCGGGCACCGAGTCCAGCGAGTGCCCGAGACCGAAGCGAAGGGCCGCATCCACACCTCGGCCGCCACCGTGGCCGTCATGGCCGAGCCCGAGGACGTCGAAGTCGAACTGAAATCCGACGACTACCGCGAAGACGTGTTCCACGCCAGCGGCCCCGGCGGCCAGAACGTGAACAAGACGGCCTCGGCCATCCGGCTGACCCACATGGCCACCGGTATCGTGGTAAGCTGCCAGGACGAGTCGAGCCAGCACAAGAACCGCGCGCGGGCCTTACGGGTGCTCAAGAGCCGGCTCTACGACCGGATGCGCGAAGAAGAGGACCGCAAGCGGGCCGATGAGCGCAAGACCAAGGTTGGCTCGGGCGACCGCAGCCAGCGGATTCGCACCTACAACTTCCCCGAAAACCGCGTGACCGATCACCGCATCGGGCTGACCCTGTACAAGCTCGACAGCATCCTGGCCGGCGATATGGATCCGGTGATCGACGGCCTGCTGGAATACGAGCGGCAGGAGCAGCGCTCGGCGTTCGGTTCCCTCGACTAAACGGGAGACCCCATGCCCGACTCGGCCCCGTGGACTATCGGCCGGCTGCTTCAGTGGACTACGGAGTACCTCCAGTCGCGTGGTTCCGACAGCCCGCGGCTCGACGCCGAGGTGCTGCTGGCCCACGCCCTCGGCCGGCCGCGCATCGCCCTGTACACCGCGTTCGACGAGGCCCCGCCCGAGGACGCCCGTGCCGCGTTCCGCAACCTCGTCCGCCGCCGGGCCGAGGGCGTGCCGGTTGCCTACCTGGTGGGCTACCGCGAGTTCTATTCGCTGCGGTTCCAGGTGACGCCCGACGTGCTCGTCCCCCGGCCGGAAACCGAGCACCTGGTCGTCGCCCTGCTCGACCTTGCCCGCACGCGAACCGACCCGGCGCCGCCGGCGATTGCCGACGTGGGCACCGGCAGCGGGATCATCGCCGTGTGCGCGGCGAAGTATCTGCCGGGCGCCCGGGTGGTGGCGATCGAACTCAGCCGTGCCGCGCTGGCCGTGGCGCGGGCGAACGCCGCGGCCCACGGGGTGTCGGATGGGGTCGAGTTGGTCGAGGGCGATCTGCTCGAGGGGCTGGCCCCCGAGCCGCGGTTCGATTTCATCGCCAGCAACCCGCCCTACGTGGCCGCAGCCGAGTTCGACCGGCTCACCCGCGACGTGCGCGAACACGAACCCCGCGACGCCCTGCTGGCCGGCGCGCGCGGCACGGAAGTGATCGAGCGCCTGGTGCCGCAGGCGGCCGAACGACTCAACGGTGGCGGGCACCTGCTGCTGGAGATCAGCCCCATGATTCACGACGCGGTTTGCGAGATCGTCCGCGCGGAAGCCCGGCTCCGGCTGGGTGAGACCATCAAGGACCTGGCCCGACTGCCCCGCGTGGTGCACGCCCGCAGAGCCGGGGATTGACCGCCTATGCCCGGCGCCTTTCTCATCACGGGCGGCACCCCCCTAAGCGGCACGGTGCGCGTGGCGGGCTCGAAGAACGCCGCACTGCCGATGATGGCGGCGGCCCTGCTGACCGACGAACCGGTCGTTCTCGACGGCGTACCCCGCCTGACCGACGTGGCGACGCTTTGCCGCGTGCTGGGCGAGTTGGGGGTCGAGGCCGCATGGGACGGCGCCGGCAGCGGGCCGTCGCGCGCCCTGCGATTGCAGGTGCTGGACCGCTCGGCCGTCCGGGCGCGGTACGCGTTGGTCCGGCGGATGCGGGCGAGTTTCTGCGTGCTCGGCCCGCTTCTGGCGCGCCGCGGAAAGGCCGTGGTTTCGCTGCCCGGCGGATGCCGCATCGGCCCCCGGCCCGTCGACCTGCACCTGAAGGGTCTGGCCGCGCTGGGCGCCGAGTTGACGCTTGCCCACGGCTACGTCATCGCCCGGGCCAAACGGCTGCGCGGGGCGGCGATCGACCTGAGCGGGCCGGCCGGGCCGACGGTAACCGGCACGGCCAACGTGCTCAGCGCCGCCGTACTCGCCCGGGGCGAAACCCTGCTGCGCGGCGCGGCCGGCGAACCCGAAATCGTCGACCTCGGCCGCCTGCTGTGCCGGATGGGCGCCCGGATCGACGGGCTGGGTACGAGTACCGTTCGGGTGCGGGGGGTGGACGGGCTGGGCGGTGCCCGGCACCGCATCATCCCCGACCGGATCGAGGCCGCCACCCTCGCCCTGGCCGCCGTCGCCACCGGCGGCACGGCCGCCGTAACCGGCGTGGTTCCCGGGCACCTGGCGGCCGTGCTGGACCGGCTGGCCGGCGCGGGCGTCGATCTGTCGTCGGGGGCCGACTGGATTCGCCTGGGCGCCCCCCGGCCCCCGCGGCCGTGCGCAATCGCCGCCGAGCCCTATCCCGGCATTCCCTCCGACGTGCAGGCCCAATGGACCGCCCTGATGAGCGTGGCTTCGGGCCGGAGCGTGGTGCGTGATCGGGTCTTCCCCCAGCGTTTCGCCCACGTGGCGGAGCTGGTGCGCCTGGGCGCCCGCATCGAGCGTATCCCCGGCGCGGCGGTGGTCGACGGCGTAGCGGGCCTCAGCGGCGCCACGGTAACCGCTTCCGACCTGCGCGCCAGCGCCGCGCTGGTTGTCGCCGGGCTGGCAGCCCGCGGCAAAACCCGCGTCGAGAACGTCCACTGGCTCGACCGCGGCTACGAAGCCCTCGATCGGAAGCTGACCGGCTTGGGCGCGGCGATCAAGCGTGCCGAGGCGGGAGTCCTTGCACAGGCCTAACGAGGTGGGTAAAACCGCGGTTGTGCTTAACGGCATCCTTATTCCAGGAGGACCATCATGCAATCCGCTCCTAAGCCGTCCCCCAAGGGGGAGGGTGAGTCGCCGGCTGGGGTCGCAGACACCCTGCGCAATCAGTTCGGGTTCGAGGCCTTCAAGCCCGGACAGCGCGAAGTAATCGAGTACCTGCTGGCGGGCCACTCGGCGGCGGCCGTGTTTCCGACCGGGGGTGGCAAGTCCCTGTGCTACCAGTTGCCTGCCGTGCTGCTGCCGGGGCTGACGCTGGTCGTCTCGCCGCTGATCGCGCTGATGAAGGACCAGATCGACGCCCTGACGGCGCGCGGCATCGCCGCACGCCGGCTCGACTCGACCCTCACCGCCGACGAATACCGCGAGGTGATGGAGCAGGTTCGCTCGGGCGGGCTCCGCATGTTGTACGTGGCGCCGGAGCGGCTGAACAACGAGCGCTTCCGCGAGGCGATCGGCCGGGCGCGCGTGTCGCTGTTCGCGGTCGACGAGGCCCACTGCATTTCGGAATGGGGGCACAACTTCCGGCCCGATTACCTCAAGCTTCCGCAATTCGCGCGGCTGTGCCGGGCCGAGCGGATGTTCGCGCTGACGGCCACCGCCACGCAACCGGTGCTGGAGGACATCTGCCGCGAGTTCCGCATCGAGCCGCAGTGCGCCGTACGCACCGGCTTCTACCGGCCGAACCTGACGCTGCTGACCACGCCCGTAACGGCCGCCCAGCGCGACGCCGCGCTGGTCGACCGCTTGCGCAGCCGCCCGCCCGGCCCGGCCATCGTGTACGTCACTCTCCAGCGCACCGCCAAGGAGACGGCCGAGCGGCTCAGCGGGGCCGGTTTTGCCGCGCGGCCGTACCATGCGGGCATGGCCGCCGACCAGCGGGCCCAGGTGCAGGAGTGGTTCCTCCGCTCCGACCGCGGCGTGGTCGTGGCCACCATCGCCTTCGGCATGGGCATCGACAAGGCCGACATCCGCTACATCTACCACTACAACCCGCCGAAAAGCCTCGAAAACTTCGCCCAGGAGATCGGGCGCGCCGGCCGCGACGGCGCGCCGGCCACCTGCGAGGTGCTGTTCGCGCCGGACGACCTCAACGTGCTCGAAAACTTCGCCTACGGCGATACGCCCACGGCCGAGGCGGTCAGGGGCCTGCTGCGCGAAGTATTTGGGCTGGGCGAGGCGTTCGACGTGAGCTACTACGAGTTGTCGGCCGCGCACGACATCCGCCTGCTCGTGGTGCGCACGCTGCTGTGCTACCTGGAGCTGCTCGGATACCTCGAGGGCGGAACGCCGTTCTATTCGAGCTACCGGTTCAAGCCGCTCGTTTCGTCGGCCGAAATCCTTTCCCACTTCGAGGACGAGCGGCAAGCCTTCCTCAAAGCCATCCTCCGCCGTGCCGTCAAGGCGACAACGTGGTTCACCATCGACGTCGACCGCGCCGGCCGCGCGCTCGGCTGCCCCCGCGACCGGATTGTCCGCGCGCTCGACTACCTGGCCGAGCGGCAGTGGCTCGAACTGAAGGCCGAGGGCGTGCGGCAGCAGTATCGGCGGCTGCGCACGCCGGACGACTTCCGCGCCCTGGTCGGCAAGCTGCACGGTCGGGCGGTGCGGCGCGAGACGACCGAGATCGGCCGGTTGCACCAGGTGCTCGACCTGGTGCGCCACGACGGCTGCCAGGTGGCCGCCCTGGGCGCCCACTTCACCGAAAGACGCGACCGGCCGTGCGGGCATTGCTCCTGGTGCCTCGGCGGGCGGAAGCCGGTGCGCGTGCCCGAGCGCCACGCGCCGCCGATCGATCCCGACGTATGGCGGCGCGCCGCGGCGTTGCGCCAGGAGCACGCCGGCGTGCTGGACGACCCGCGCTCGCTGGCCCGCTTCCTGTGCGGCGTGAGTTCGCCGCGGTTGGTCCGCGCGAAGCTGACACGGACTCCGCTGTTCGGCGCGCTGGCCGCCGTGCCGTTTCCGGCCATTTACGAACGCGCCCTCGCCGAGCAGGGCGGCCGGTCGGCATAGGGTATGGAAGCCGGCGCAGCGGGGAGCGTACCGATTGCGTACCCGTTGATGGGGGGAGGGACGCGCTGCTATGGACCCTTGGGCGGGGCTCGCAAAATCTGCATGTTCCCTTCGCGGAACGCGGTGGCCATGGCGATGGGAATATCGGCCTCGGCCAGCATGACCTTGGCGCGGTTTCGCCCCACCTCGGCCTTCATTTCCTGCTCGCGGGCGCTGGCCAAGGCGCGGCGCTCCTCGGCTTTGGCCCGGGCCACGCGCATGTCGGCCTCGGCCTGATCGGTCTGGAGGCGGGCGCCGATGTTCTCGCCCACGTCGATGTCGGCAATGTCGATCGAGACGATCTCGAAGGCCGTCTGCGCGTCGAGCCCGCGCGCCAACACGGCCTTCGAAATGCGGTCGGGGTTTTCCATCACGGCCAAGTGGTTGTCGGTCGAGCCGATCGACGTGATAATGCCTTCGCCCACCCGGGCGATGATCGTCTCCTCGGTCGCCCCGCCAATGAGTTGTTCGAGGTTGGTTCGCACGGTCACCCGGGCGCGCACCTTCAACTCGACGCCGTTGCGGGCGATGGCGCTGAGGGTGTTCTTTTGAGAGCGTTGGGGGTCCGGGCAGTTGATGACTTTCGGGTAAACGCTGGTCTGCACGGCTTCGAGAACGTCGCGGCCGGCCAGGTCGATCGCGGCGGCGCGGTCGAAGTCCAGGTCGATGTCGGCCCGATTGGCGGCAATGATCGCTCGGATCACGTGCGGGACGTTTCCGCCGGCCAGGTAATGGGCTTCCAGCCTCCGGGTGGTGATGCCCGTCTCGGGTTCCGCCCCGACGCCCGACTGGATGGCCATGATCTTCGCCTGCACGATGACGCGGGCGTTCACCTGCCGGAGGCTCATCCCCACCAGGCTCCACAGGCTGACGTTGGCGTTGGACATGTAGCCTTGGAACCAGATGCCGCCATACAGCCAGAGGAGGATGAGGAAGATGATTGCGAAGAAGATGAAGATGAACACCCCGATGATCATCAGGGCCACATCACCTTGCGCCAGCAGAATGGGTAGCTGCTCAACCATGGATACGCCTCCGTTGTTTGCTTTTTGTGCAACCGCTTACCGGGGGTGCCGGAACGGACTTGCCGTTGAACTCGCGAGGTAACCGTTCACGGGGGGCGAGGTAACCGTTCACGGGGGGCGAGGTAACCGTTCACGGGGGGCACTGCCTCCTTCGGCCGGTAATTCCGCAAGCCCATTGTTGCGGGACTAGGCGGGATTGTCCAGCGGTACTGGTTTAGACGGCTACAGGATAACCGAACGGGCGGGCTGGTGCTAGTACCCCTCTTCTTCTTCCACTTCGTGGATGGCCAGGGCGACCTCCCTGCGAGTTCCGAGGTAGCAGCAAATACCCACTAATGCAATGAGAATTGTGATTATCCGGTAGGTGAGCCCCACGACCAAGCCCTTCGTGCCCGCCGCGGCGAGCTGCGCGTAGAGAAACTGGATCGTCCCTTCCTGGGGCCCCGCCGGTAGGGGGATGATCGTGGCAACCGTGCTCATCGGCACGATCAGAAAGTGTTCCCTGAGGGTCGCCGCGTAGCCGGGCAGTCCCAGGGCTGCCAGGTGGATGCCCACCGCGAACAGGCAGTGGACCCCAATGGTCATCACGCCCGAGTTCATCAAGACGCCGGGGCGCTGGTGGTACATTCGGCTGGCGTCGACGAGTTTTCCCACCCAAGTGCCGACGCGGGGGAGCCGGACCAGCGCGTGCGCAAACCGCCCCGTGCCCGCACCGGCGTGGAACCACAGGGCAATGCCCCCGGTGGCTGCCGCAGCCACCCCCACCGCGATACGCGATGCCAAGCGGACTTCGGCATTCGGGTGGTTCCAGAACCCCAAAAGCAGGACCGCGGCCGCCAGCACGAGGAACAGGACGTAGAGGCCGATGACGCGGTCGACCACCACGGAAGCCACGGCCCGGGTGCGCTGCTCGCGGTGCTCGCGGGCGAGCAGGACCGCCTTGATCAGGTCGCCGCCGACGATACCCATCGGCGCCAAGTTGAACAGGTAGCCCAGGAAACCGATCCGAAAGGCGTTGCGCAGCGTAAACGGCAGTTCCACGGCCAGCACCAGATACCACCAGCGAACCTGGGTGAGCACCACCGCCGTGCCGCACACCGCCCACGCGCCCAGCAGGAGCCACCAGTTTTTCGGATCGGTTCGGAGCCGTTCGACCGCCTCGGGATCGCGCAGGGCATCGCGAATCAGGTAAGCCAGAATGGCCACCGATATGCCAATCTTCAGCAGCGTTACCAAGTGCTTTCTCAACGTCTACAAGCCCGCCAGTAATGCCGCCCATTACTGCCGCGCCGCCTCCTTGCCGCAATGGCGAACACTGATGGTTTTGGGCATGAACCGCCGGCCTGCCAGCACTCCGGCCGGCCGAATGGGACAGTCCCCCGTGAACGGTCACCCGTATTTTGTATTGGAACAAGCCGGCGGGCCAATGTCAACGGGCGGCATCCTGTCAACGGGCGGCATCCTGTCAACGGGCGGCATCCTGTCAACGGGCGGCATCCCGCCGGGATCGACATCCAAGGCGCGGTGGTCACCATTGACGCAATGGGGTGCCAGAAGACGATTGCCAAAAAGATCGTGGGAGGCGGCGGTGATTTCGTGTTGGCCGTCAAAGACAATCAGCCGACGTTGCATCAGGCGCTCCAACAGTTCTTCGAAGCGCTGCTCGCTGATCCTAAATCGGCGTCCCATCGTTACCATCAGACACACGACACAGGCCATGGCCGCATGGATGATCGGTACTATTACTTGGCGCCATTGCCGGATGGTTTCGCCTGCCAGAACCAGTGGCCAAGCGTCAAGGCAATCGGTGCCGCCAGGGAACAAACACGGTGATACTGGTTACGTCGGATGATGCGGCCCGACAGAAGTTAGAGTTCCCATAATAGCGATGAAGCCGTGCAACATAACGCGGTGGAGCGGAGGGGAACAGGAGGGTAGATGTGAGATGACCAAATCGCAGAACCGTAAACGCGTCGAAGGACGGCGGGACTACATCCCGGTCACAGTGCCGCGACGCAGGGCTGGTTCAACTATTTCCGCCATTGCCACTGGAGCATCTTTCGGGATTACGACGGCATGATTCGCCGACGCCTGAGACGCCTGCTTCTGAAACGCAATCGGCGGAGCCCGAAACGCCTTTCTCGCACCCGGCGCTGGCCCAACGCCTACTTTACGGAACATGGGCACACGAGCCTGAATGTGTCCCATGTACGTTTCGTTCAATCCATAGGAACCTACTAAACGGAGAGCCGTATGCGTTATGTTGTGAGCCGGCTTATGTTGTGAAGCGTGGGGAAACGCCTGTCGTTGCAGGGCTTCAGGGCGAGGTACGCGACATAAATTGTGGATCGGCACCGACCTACAGGGATGTGAGGAAGGACACCAGCTCACTGTCGGCGTGCCAGTTCGACGATGGCCTCGGCGTGGAGTCCGGCCCGCTGACGGCGCACGTGTCCAGGGCCTGGGCCTTCATCTCCAGGTCGATCTCGGCGTAGCGGTTGGTCGTCTCGAGGGAGCGGACATGTGCCCGCGGGTCACTAGGTAGGCGAAGAAATCGCGCAGCGTGTAGTGATTGCGCTCCCGCCATCGCGTCGGGGGGCCTGTGCCGCGACAGAAGGCGTATGTGGCCTCCCCGATTGGAACCGGCTTGGGGCAACACCGCCACCATACCGATTTCACCCCGGGAAAGGTTCTTATGGCCCTGCCCGAGTATCGCTTCCGCCACCCCGCACAAGGCGGCAATTTTGCTCTTGCCGCTACGCCGACCGGCTAATACGAGCGCCTCATCCAACCCGGTCTTGGGGTGGCCTGGTCGGATGACCGGAACCGCGGCTCGGGGCCGTGCGCGCGCGAGCTAAAGGCATACCCCGGCGGCGGCACCCTCACGCGCCGTCCGCCGCCCCGGCCATGCCGCCGTCGCCGGAAGAGATTTCGAACTGGGCGACCAGGCGGGCGTCGACGAAACAGGAGAGTTGCCGGGCGCGCACGGGATGCTGCAAGGCGCGAACCGCCTTGGTTTCGATTTGCCGGACGCGCTCCCGGGTGACCGAGAAGATCTTCCCCACCTCCTCGAGCGTGTAGGCGCAGCCGTCGGCCAAGCCGTAGCGGAGGCGGATGATTTCGCGTTCGCGGTAGTCGAGGCCCCCGAGCACTTCGGCGATGCGCTGCTTGAGCGAATCCTGGTTGATTTCCAGCAGGGGGTCGTCCTCCCGGTAGTCTTCGAGGAAATCGCCGAAATACGTGTCTTCGTGGTCGCCCACCGGCTGGTCGAGCGAGAGCGGCTGTCGGGTCATGCGCAGCACGCAGGTGGCCTCCTCCACCGAAAGCCCCGCCCGGGTGGCCATGTCTTCCACCGGCGGGTCGATGCCGCGTTCCTGCACCAGTTGCCGGGTGACCGCCTTAACATTGCTCATCGAATCGATCATGTGGACGGGCACGCGTATGGTGCGGCTCTGGTCGGCGATGGCCCGGGTGATGGCCTGCCGGATCCACCACGTCGCGTAGGTGGAGAACTTGTAGCCGCGTTTGTGCTCGAACTTGTCCCCCGCCCGCATCAACCCCGTGTTCCCCTCCTGAATCATGTCCAGGAAACTCAAGCCGCGGTTGCGGTAGCGTTTGGCGATGGACACCACTAGGCGAAGGTTGCCGGCCGAAAGATGCCGCTTCGCGGCCTCGTACTCCTCGCGCAGCCGCTCGACCCGCGCCAGCCGGCGCCGCAGCGTTGCGGGGCTCTCCTGGGAAATGCCGATGAGGTAGCCAAGCTCCTTTCGCAGTTCGGCAGGGCTGACCTGCTCGGTGGCCGGCCGGCGGCGCCGGCCAAGCATGCGTTTCAGCTCGGCCATGCGGGCGGAGATCTGGTCCATCTTGTCGACGGCAGGCTGGAGCCGCTGGGTTCGCAGGCTTAACTCCTCGATCAGCCGGACGGCCCGCCCCCGGCGCCGGACGAGCCGCTGCCAGGCGGCCCGCCGCTCACGCCGGCGCCGCCGCCGGTCAATCGCCACGGCGAAGTCGGCCCGATTCCGCGCGACCAACGCCTTGATGGTTCGCAGGTTCGGCTCCAGCAGCCGGAGCAATCGCCGTTTCTCGCGCACGTTGATGACCGACACCTCGATCGTCCGGTCGAGGCGAAGCTTGCCGTCGCGAACGCTTTCCAGCATGCCGATGGCCGCCTGGAGCACGTAATCGCTTGCAAGCATGGCGTTGCGATACCGTTTCCTGCTCGCATCGATCCGCTTGGCCACCTGGACCTCTTCGCGGCGCGAGAGCATTGGAATTTCGCCCATCTGCATCAGGTAGATCCGCACCGGGTCTTCAATCTGCTCGTCGTCGCCGGTGTGTTCTTCCTCGCTCTCGAGTTGAGCATCATCGGCCAACTGGTCCTCGGTATGGCCACCGAATAGTTCGGTCTCAAGAGGTTCGATGCCTGGAAGGGGAGCACGAGAAGATGCGGCCTCTATGTGGGCAGCCGATCCACCCGCAAGTGTAGATTCGCTGTTGGTTTGGGAACTCTTTCCAGGGGTGGCGTTGCGTCTGGTTCTCGGCACGGTCTTATCCTCAGTGGAGCAGGAACAATAGGAGGCGGTTCCGATGGTCGAACCCGACAGGGGCGCTGGCGAATACGTTAGGAAGCACCTCGGATGCCAATGGGGGGTCGCCCCATCGGCTTTATTGCAAACCTAATGGCAGCAATCAGTTACGTTGATCCTGCCCTTTCCACGAGGGGCCCGCGCCCCTGCCCGCGTTGTGATAATGCAACGTGGCGGGCAACGCCGTATTGCAATTCGGAATCAATGGTTTTATGAGAATAAAGGAGCCCTGACAGAAGTGCCCATAGCCGGCCCGACACTCGGCCCCTTGACTTTCCGGCGCAGGCTGCGACAATGGGAAGGTTTCCCCCTGCTCGTGCGGAGTTGACCATTATGCCCATCGGATTCACCACCGGCTTGCCAGGATTGGACAAGGTGCTCAAGGGCGTGATGCCGGGCGACAACATCGTCTGGCAGGTCGACGACATTGGCGATTACAAGTCGCTGGTCGAGCCCTACGCCAAGGCGGCGCTCGCCTCGGGCCGGCGGCTCATCTACTTCCGCTTCGCCTCGCACGAGCCGCTGCTGCCCGACGACTTCGGGGCCGAAATCCACCGGCCGAACCCGGCGCTGGGGTTTGAGAGCTTCGTCAACGCGGTTCACGGGGTGATCGAGGCCGCCGGCATGCACGCGGTGTACGTGTTCGACTGCCTGACCGAACTGGCCTCGACCTGGCTGGCCGACCAGATGCTGGGCAATTTTTTTGTGCTCACCTGCCCCCGCCTGTGGGACCTGGAAACGGTCACCTACTTCGCCCTGTACCGGAACTACCACGCCTCGTTCGCGCTGAATCCCATTACCGAGACCACCCAGTTCCTCCTCGACGTGTTCCGGCACAAGGGCACCATCTATGTCCGCCCGATCAAGGTGCAGCACCGATCGACGCACTCGATGAACACGATCCACGCCTGGGAGGCCGACCGGTTCCGGCCCATCACCAACAGCATGATCATCTCGGAGGTCCTGCTTTCAAGCCGCTGGCCCGGCTTGCGGGCCGATACGCGTCTTGGGTTCTGGCGGCGGATTTTCAACGAGGCGCAGCAGGCCCGCGATAACGTCCGCGCAGGGCGCTGCCCGCCGGAGCACGAGTGCGACGTGTTCGAGCGGCTCAGCCGCATGGTCCTCTCCCGCGACGAGGCCATGCTCCGCCTGGTGCACCGATACCTGAGCCTGGCAGACATTCTCGACATCCGCGACCGCATGGTCGGCATCGGGCTGATCGGCGGCAAGGCGCTGGGGATGATCCTCGGCCGGGCTATCCTGAAGCGCGACGCGCCCGACTGCCATGCCGTGCTCGAATCGCACGACTCGTTCCACATCGGCTCCGACGTGTTCTACACGTTCCTCATCCGCAACGGCGCGTGGTGGATCCGGCAGAAGCAGCGCCAGCCGGACACCTTCCTCGACGGCCTCGAGGAGGCCCGCACCCGTATCCTCCAAGGGCACTTCCCCGATTACACGATGGACCAGTTCCAGACGATCCTCGACTACTTCGGCGAGTCGCCTTACATCGTCCGGTCCAGTTCGCTGTTGGAAGACGCGTACGGGAACGCCTTTGCCGGCAAGTACGACAGCCTCTTTTGTGCCAACCAGGGCACGCGCGAGCAGCGGCTGAAGGCCCTGCTCGACACCGTGCGGCACGTGTATGCCAGCACCATGAGCGAAAACGCGCTGCGCTACCGCCGGGCGCGGGGGCTGCTCGATTGGGACGAGCAGATGGCCCTGCTGGTCATGCGCGTTTCGGGCGAGAAATACGACGAGAAGTTCTTCCCGCATCTGGCCGGCGTCGGGTTCTCGCTGAATCCTTACGTGTGGCACAAGGAGATCAACCCGCGGGCGGGCGTGGTGCGGCTGGTATTCGGGCTGGGCACGCGGGCGGTCGACCGGTCCGATGACGA
The DNA here is from genome assembly GCA_003561895.1 of Planctomycetaceae bacterium. GTDB lineage: Bacteria > Planctomycetota > Planctomycetia > Pirellulales > Thermoguttaceae > PWXP01. The sequence continues at coordinate 13,167 of PWXP01000246.1, forward strand.
CTACACCCGGCTGGTGGCCCTAAACGCCCCCCTGCGGCGCCCCGAGGCCAACTTCGACCAGGTGTGCGAGCACTCGCAGCGGCGGGTCGACTACCTCGACCTAGCCGCCAACCGGTTCGCCTCGGGGCATTTCCTGGACCTCCTGCGGGAAACGCCCGGCCTGCCGGTCGACATGTTCGCCTCGTGCGACGCGCCGGCCGGGAGCGATGGCGGGACGCCGGCCCACGCGCTGACGTTCAACAAGCTGCTGACGGCCACGCCGTTCGTTCAGGACACGCGCACCATGCTCGAAACGCTGGAGCGGGCCTACGACTGCCCCGTCGACATTGAATTCGCGGCGAACTTCCTCACCGAGGCCGAGTACCGCATCAACCTGCTCCAGTGCCGTCCGCTCCAGGCCCATGTGGACCAGGGGGTCGCGCTGCCGAAGATCTCCGTGAAGGAGCCCGACCGCATTCTCGAAGCGCGGGGCGCCATCATCGGGCCCAGCCGGTTCGTGCGGCTCGACCGGCTCATCTACGTGGTGCCCGGCGTCTACGCCGACCTGCCGCTCGGCCGCCGGTACGAGTTGGCCCGGCTGCTCGGCCGCGTCAACCAGGCCGAGTGCGGGGAAGGGAAGACGACCATGCTGCTGGGCCCCGGCCGCTGGGGAACCTCGAGCCCGGAACTGGGCGTCCCCGTCCATTTTTCCGAAATCAGCCGCGTTTCGGTCCTGTGCGAGATCGTCGCCATGCGCGACAACCTCACGCCCGACGTCTCGGTGGGAACGCACTTCCTCAACGAACTGGTCGAAATGGACATCCTCTACCTGGCGCTCTTCCCCAAGCAGCAGAACAACCACCTCAACGAGCTGTTCTTTCTCGACGCGCCGAACCGGCTGCTCGACTGCGTACCGGAAGCTGGCCGTTGGCAGGAGTTCGTCCGCGTGATCGACACCGCCGACGCCGCGCACGCCGGCCGCTCCGTGCAACTGCTGGCCAACGCCGTCGAACAGCAGGCGAGCATCTTCCTGGCCGACCGGGCATCGACCGGCGTCGAACGGCTGAATAGGACACCTCGATAAGTAGGACCCCTCGATAAG